>DALYGI010000430.1:0-3545 GCA_031971595.1 Prochlorotrichaceae cyanobacterium CTOTU29312 | reverse complement strand
CCCATGCCGCCCATACCGGGGTTGGGTGCAGCGGGTTCGGGGGCGGGTTCCTCGACTACAATTACCTCGGTGGTTAACACCATGGCTGCTACGGATGCCGCATCTTGCAGGGCAGAGCGCAACACTTTGGCAGGGTCGATGATGCCTGCAACCACGAGATCTTCGTAGGTGTTGGTCAGGGCGTTGTACCCTTCGTTGATGTTCGGGAGGGCTAGCACCTTTTCTAAGACTACCCGACCTTCGGCTCCGGCGTTGTCTGCAATTTGACAAAGTGGAGCGGGTAGGGCACGGGCTACGATGTCTGCGCCGATGCGCTCTTCTTCCTCCAGACCGGCTTTAAAGCTGTTCACTTTTTCGATCAGACGGACGAGGACGGTTCCGCCACCGGGTACAATCCCTTCTTCGATCGCTGCTTTGGTGGCGTTGAGCGCATCTTCAATGCGAAGCTTACGGTTTTTCAGTTCCGTTTCTGTGGGAGCCCCGACTTTAATTACGGCGACCCCACCCGCTAGCTTGGCAATGCGTTCTTGCAGTTTTTCCGTATCGTATTCCGAGTCGGTTTCCGCTAGTTGTTGACGGATTTGGGCAATGCGCTTGTCTACTTCGGCCTTGTTTTCGTCCCCACAAACAATGATCGTATTGTCTTTTTCCAGGGTGACTTTGCGGGCTTTCCCTAGCATATCTAAGCTGACCGCATCCAAAGATAAACCCACTTCTTCGGAAATCACTTGGCCATTGGTCACAACCGCAATGTCTTGCAGAATCGCCTTACGACGATCGCCAAAACTGGGGGCTTTCACCGCCACCACATTGAGGACACCGCGCATTTTGTTAACCACTAAGGTGGCTAGGGCTTCCCCTTCCAGGTCTTCCGCAATAATCAGCAGGGGTTTCCCTAAACGGGCAATTTTTTCCAGAATGGGCACCAGATCTTGAATGGAACTGACTTTTTTATCGGTAATTAAAATCAGCACATCTTCCAGTTCCGCCACCATGCGCTCCTGATCGGTGACAAAGTAAGGAGACAGGTAGCCCCGATCGAATTGCATCCCTTCCACCACTTCGAGTTCTGTGGTGAGGGACTTAGATTCTTCTACGGTAATTACGCCATCGGTGGTGACTTTTTCCATGGCTTCCGCAATCATCTGGCCCACTTCCTCATCGTTGCCAGAGGAGACCGTGGCCACTTGGGCAATGGCATCGCCTTCCACGGGTTTGGCAATGGAGGCAATTTCTTCAACCAAGTAAGCCACGGTTTTTTCAATGCCCCGACGGAGGCTCACGGGGTTGCTGCCTGCGGCTACGTTTTTCAGACCTTCGCGGATCAGGGCTTGGGCCAGTACGGTGGCGGTGGTGGTACCATCTCCGGCTAAGTCTTTGGTTTTGGCCGCAACTTCCCGGATTAATTGGGCTCCGGTATTTTCAAAGGGATCTTCTAGATCAATCTCCTTAGCGATCGTGATGCCATCGTTGACCACTTCCGGCGCACCAAATTTGCGCTCTAGCACCACGTTGCGCCCGCGAGGGCCTAAGGTAATTTTCACCGCATCAGCTAGCGTATTAACCCCCCGCTCCAATGCTTCACGGGCTTCGTCTTTGAAGACAATCAGTTTTGCCATAATGATTCCTTTACGTCCTGTACGCCACTTCATACAAACTGCTTTCAAAATTTAGCACTCTAAGCGATCGAGTGCTAAAGCTAGGGAGGTTCGGTATTTGCGGTACTGTAGGTGGGGATCCACCCCTGTGGCGGGTTTGGGCGGAGGAGGGGAGGAACGGGTTACCAATGAGATTTTTAATCGGTACGAAAAATTGAAAACTGCTGATCTGAAATAACCCTCTTAGGAGTGCGGACTTTATAACCTAGAATTTCACTACAAAGACACAGAAGCCCCACAGGAATGCCTTTGTGTTCTTTGTGCCTTTGTGGTTTAACCCTGAGCTTTCCAGTTTATTTAATGCACGATCCTTAGTGAGGGCTAAAGCCCCCACTACGAACGGGAATTTTAGGCGAGGGCCATCACCGTGGGCAGCGCCTTCTTGTAGGCTTCGTCCACCACCTCCGTGAGGGTGGGATGGGTGTGAACCTGGAAGGCTAAAGTCTCGATCGTTTGGCGTTGGGCGATGGCGTTGGCCACTTCTTGGATCAAATCTGCGGCATGAAGTCCAAAAATATGGGCTCCTAAGACTTCCCCGGTGTCCTTGCGGTAAATGACTTTGGCGATGCCGTCCGTTTCTCCTTCTGCGAGGGCTTTGGAATTCCCTTTGAAATAGCTGCGGGTTTCGGCAATTTCAAACCCTTCGGCGGCGGCTAATTCCTTGGCTTGGGGTGTGGTTAGGCCCACGGAGCCAATTTCGGGATGGGTAAAGGTGGCGGCGGGAATACTGCGGTAGTTGATCAGTCGATCGCGGCCACACATATTTTCCACGGCGATCACCCCTTGGGCGGAGGCGGTATGGGCCAGCATTAATTTCCCTGTGGCATCACCGATGGCCCACAAATGGGGCACGGGTTCACCGTTTTGTAAAACCTGTAGTCGATCGTTTACGGTAATAAAGCCGCGACGATCGGCCTCTACACCCACGGTTTCTAACCCAATGTCTTTGGTGGCGGGAATTCGTCCGGTGGCCACCAAACAGGCATCCACTTCCAACACTTCCACTAATTCCTTGGTACTGGGATCCGCTAGTTCAATCACCACCGGAGAGCCAGGAGTAACCTTGCGGGCAATTAATCCCACCTTGGTTTCAATATCTCGCCCTTCAATGAGCTTGCGCTGGGCCAGCTTGGCAATATCCGGGTCAAAGGTGGGCATGAGTTGGGGCAGGGCCTCAATCATGGTAATTTCGCAGCCCAGGGCATGGTAGACATCGGAAAATTCTAGGCCGATATAGCCACTGCCAATAATGGCCACCCACTGGGGCAACCAATCCAAACGCACCGCATCATCGCTGGTATACACGGTTTTGCCGTCAATTTCTACCCCAGGGGGAACCCAGGGCACGGAGCCGGTGGAAATCAAAATATTTTGAGCGGTGTAGATTTTTTCCCCCGTTTCAGTTTGCACGGAAACCGTTTGGGCCCCCGCCACCCGGCCCCAGCCCTTCAGGGTTTCTACCTTGAGGCGACTGAGGCTATTGGTCAAATCGCCGCGAATTTTACTCACTAAAGTATTGGCATGGGCGGAAATTTGGGACCGATCGAAGCTGACCCCCTGGACTCCGATGCCCAACGCTTCTAGATGTTCCCGATCTTGAAGTTCCCGGACTCGCCCCGAAGCAGCCAGAAGCGCCTTAGAGGGAATGCACCCCCGATTGACACAGGTGCCCCCCATGTCTGCCGCCTCAACGATCGCTGTCTTTAACCCACAACTGACGGCGTGCAGCGCAGCACCGTGCCCCCCGACCCCTGCTCCTAAAATGATTAAATCGTAGTCGAAGGACGAATGAACAGACTGACTCACAATAGCGCTCCTGGTTAGTCTTCAAAATCAGATAGAAATCCACTAAACTTAGTCAAATTTAGGCCGATTTAAGCAAGCCAA
>DALYGI010000429.1:0-3557 GCA_031971595.1 Prochlorotrichaceae cyanobacterium CTOTU29312 | reverse complement strand
CAATAGACAACCAAGCTTCCAAATCCTGGATGCCCCGGAAATCTAACAATACTTCTCCCAACGCTGCCAACTGAAAAATCGGGGAACCTAATCATTGCTAATATTACAGAAATTTCAAAAAAGTATTTGAAATTCTACCATTGACATTCCCCTGAAATTACTTTTGTTAATACATCACCAATTGAGTAGGGACAATCTTTTGGCATTTCTATCTGGGTTTCCTTCGTCGCATCTAACCGGGCAGTGCGATACATTTTGTTGACTGATTCCTCGGATAGATAACGTTTCAGGCTAGGACTATCCTCTAGGTATATTTCAATATTTTTTCTTTCCCTTTCAATGGTGATTTGCCAGCTTCTAGAGCGTTTTGCTGATTGATAATCCCACTTCAATAAATGCTGAAGAATCAATCTAATACTACTTAACAAAGCATCCCTTTCCCGCTTGGACAAATCTTGAATTTCCTCCACTAAGTTACTGAGATCAAGTTCGCTTAATTCCGTAAAGCGTTTTTCTGCTAGTTTCTGGGCCATAGTCTCCGCCCACTGGGCATAATCAGAGTCATACAGGGACTGCATTTCAGAGAATCTCCTTAACCGGGACAGGATCAACCTCGTCATAACGATAACTGCACGGGTAGTCGGCTCTGGAGTTAGCCTTCATAAACCATCCAACCTAAATAAAGCTTAGCCAGCTAAACACCTCTCCAGCCGATAACTCCAACCGTGGCAAGATTTCCAAAACCGGTAACCGATCCTGCTCAGACTTCATTTCGGGAAACTGCTGCGGCTTAAAAACCAACACCGACTCATCCTCCGGGTCAACCAGCCAAGCCAACTGAGTCCCTGCTTCCAAACAAACCATAATTTTTTTGATGACCCTATTTGCCGACTGCTCCGGTGAGAGGATTTCAATCACCCAGTCAGGATAGGTATCAACACGATTGGCAATACGACCGGTTGGGGTTTTAGGAATACGCTCCCAAGTAAAAACACTAATATCCGGCACAAAAGAGCATCCGTTGATATTACATCTGAGTTCCGTAAAAGCGTGGGCTAGCTTTTGAGGCAAAGCACTCTGATTAATAGTCATTCCTAAGCGAATCTGTAGCGTGCTATGTTCGCCTTGGGGCATCGGTTTCTGCTCAATATGACCGTCAATATATTCACCATAGGGTTTGGTTTCCGGCAGAGCCAAGAAGGCTTCTAGGGTTAAGTTGGCTTTGCTGGGGGAGATGGCAATCATAAAGCGGTGTTTTTTTCAGGAGAACGATCGGGACTAGGACAGGGGCTGGTGACTCATGCTATGGCCCCATTTTAACTGGCTCATTCCGCAGGATCCACCCCTAAAGCTTTGAGTTGTTCCGCTAAACGTTCAGCCCTGGCCCTTTCCTGGTCAGCCCTGGCCCTTTCCTGGTCAGCCCTGGCCCTTTCCTGGGTCAGTTTCTGTCTCAGTTCTAGGGGAGATAAAAATAGATTACCTTCACCATCATAGAGATTTAAAGTTGAGGGCGTTCGCTCAAACTTAATACCCAAACGAGGACTAACCCAGTTGTCTATCTCTTCAATCGGGTTTAACTCCCCCTCCGTCCGGACTAAACCCGTAAGTTCATTGGGATCTGGATCGTAAATATAATACTCTTCCACACCATAGTGGTTGTAGAACAGTAATTTACGACTCATTTCCTTGGTGGTGTTTCCCGGCGATAGAATTTCAAACACCACCTGTGGCGCTACTTGGTTCTCCTGCCATTGCCGATAGGATCCTCTATCTCCCTTTGGGCGACCAAAGGCCACCAGAACATCGGGGGCCACTCGAATATCGGGACGACCTTCCACCGGATACCAGAGCAGATCCCCTGCCACAAAGACGGCCTCTTGGTCTGCAAATAGAGCGTCTAAGTTTTCTTTAATGAGAACAATCCAACGAAACTGCTGAGTATTATCTGCCATAGGTTTACCATCGCTATCGGGGTAAATGATGGCCTTCTCTAGTGTTGCTGTCATAACCCTGGGCCTTACCTTGGAAAGAATAGAGTGATCCAGCGTGGGATCTACAAAAAGCCCTCACCCCCAGCCCCTCTCCCAGTAACTATTCAGGGGTGTAGGAAGTTAGTAGGGTTTCAGCCCGACGATCGCCGGTCAGAGCCGGATTAAAGGGGTGCATTGCACCTTGGAACAACCGATCCCGGGTAGGGGTCGCGCCCCCGTGCCGACCCTCTTGGCGACCCACAACCGGGGCAACCACGGGGGGATTGCCCCTACCAAAATCGGGGAATCTGCCCCAGGGTAATGGACCCTCTTCCATCGCCTCAGGTCTGTTTTTGAAGCCTGAACCCCTTATTCTCTCGTGACCCCCTGAATAATTACCCTCTCCCAAGGGGGAGAGAGGAGCAAGAGTATTCAGATTTCACATCGGATCACTATAGTACTCAATCTGAAGCATTCTGGCCTTTAAACTGGATGAGGGCTTTGACTGTGTAAATCTCGTAAAAAATTAATATAGTCAGCTAGTTGACAGTCCAGTAAGGGGACTAGCTGGTTATAAATTTCCTGGATTTCAGCAATTAAGAGTAAGAGATCTTCCATGCTCGTAGACTACTATTCCCTTCATTGAAATAATCCTTTGAAATGGATCACATAACTCTTCCCAACGCACTAAATCTAAGGAAAATTGAGTGAGACTCTCTGCATCAGCTAGCAAGTTCATAAAGACGATCGAATCAACACCAGAAATAGCCAGGTCAATATCAGACACTTCAGAAAAATGTTTTGGCTTTAGGATAGATCCCCATTGAATGATTTGCTCTGGGCTGTATTTTTCAATGATCATCTCGATGATTGTTACTGAATCCGCCTTTGCTTTTTGCCATAGAGAGAAGCGTTGAGCCTGTGCTTGGTCTTGCTTGTGCTTTAAAGATTGACGTGCGCTTGCATAATCAAACATGTCTCAACTATTCCGCAAAGTCTTGGGGCAATTCAGGGATCAGCGCTAAATCACATCCGCAAAGGTTCGTTCCATCCTGCGGAAAAACCAAATCCCACTCACGAGCAGCACTAGCACTAAGGTGTTCGACAACAGAAAACCGGGCCAGTAGATTTGGGATTCATTGCCTAAAATAGCCCAGCGAAAACCGTCAATGACTCCAACCATGGGATTGAGAGAGTAGAGCAAGCGCCACCGATCGGGCACCAACTGACTGCTAAAACCCACAGGGGAAACATACAGACCAAACTGTACTAAAAAGGGGACAACATAGCGAAAGTCACGGTATTGAACATTAAGGGCAGCCAACCATAGACCTGCTCCCATGGCTGCGGCAAAGGCGATCGCAATAAATCCCGGCAATAAAATAATTCGCCAACTGGGCACAAAGTTATACCAAGCCATCAGCGCTAACAAAATAATGCCCGAAATCATAAAGTCTACAAAGCTGACGACGACTGCACTGGTGGGTACGACAAGACGAGGGAAATAGACCTTAGAAATTAAATTAGCATTACTGATTAGACTGTTGCTACATTCTGATAAAGAGTTGGCAAAAAACTGCCAGGGCA
>DALYGI010000428.1:0-3563 GCA_031971595.1 Prochlorotrichaceae cyanobacterium CTOTU29312 | reverse complement strand
TTTGTAATAAATCTCTAGCCATTCTCATTTTGAAGTCTAGTCTAAATGTACGGGGGGATTGCCCCTACGCTCATCTCCCCGATCCTCGATTTCCCTGGTCTTGGTTCTTCAGGGTTGGCTTTCATTCTAAGCCTTAAAGGATTTTAGGATTTTCAGGACAAGCCCTAGGAATTTCTGGGAATGCGGTATGCTTGACGACATTCTTGCTTAGGAATATCCAAGGTTGGGCGGTTCACTGTCCTCCGTTAAAAATTGAATTGTTTGGTAGGCAAACTTATGAGTCAAGGAACTGGGTCTAAAGTCGCCGTGGGTATTGTGGGCGCGTCGGGGTACGGTGGGGTGCAACTGGTGCGGATCCTTCAGGATCATCCCTTGGCGGAGGTGGTCTATTTGGGGGGCGATAGTAGTGCGGGAAAGATGTATGCCAGTCTCTACCCTCATTTCAGTCAGCGGGTGAATTTACGCATTGAAGCGATCGATCTGGATGCTATTGCCGATCGTTGTGAGGTGGTGTTTCTGTCCTTGCCCAATGGTTTAGCCTACGATATGGCTCCGAAGTTGTTGGCGAAGGGCTGTAAGGTGTTGGATTTGTCGGCGGATTATCGCTTTTTTGACTTAAGTACCTATCAGGCGTGGTACGGGGGCGATCGTCAGGATGCGGAGGTGGCGAAGCAGGCGGTGTATGGTCTGCCAGAGCTTTACCGCGATCGGATTGCCTCTGCGTCTTTGGTGGGGTGTGCGGGCTGTTATCCCACGGCGACGTTGCTGGGGTTAGCGCCGTTGGTGCGTCAGGGGTTGGTAGATTTAGAAAGTATTGTGGTGGATGCGAAGTCGGGTACTTCTGGGGGCGGTCGTCAGGCGAAGACAGGAATGCTTTTAGCTGAGGCGGATAGTTCCATTGGGGCTTATGGGGTAGCGCGGCACCGCCACACTCCAGAAATTGAGCAAATTTGTAGTGATTTGTCTGGTCAGTCTGTCACCCTGCAATTTACCCCCCACCTGATGCCCATGGTACGAGGCATTCTTTCCACGATTTATGCCAAGCTGCGGGATCCGGGCCTGGTACGGGAGGATTTAATCACCATTTATGAGGCGTTTTACCGCAATGCGACCTGGGTGGAAGTTCTCAGTGATGGCAGCTATCCCCAAACGAAATGGGCCTGTGGCACGAACCTCTGTTACCTGGGCATTGAGGTGGATAATCGCACCAATCGGGTGATCGTCCTCTCCGCGATCGACAATTTGATTAAGGGTCAGGCGGGGCAAGCGGTGCAATGTCTGAATCTGATGATGGGTTGGGAGGAAAGTCTAGGGTTACCCAAGCTTTGTTTCTATCCTTGACCTTAGGGTTTTGGCTTGAACTTAGGGTATGGTAAGCAAAACGATCGTTTTGTAGATTTGTAGATTTGCCTAGTTGCCTATGACTGCCCCTCTGCCCTCCACAGCCCCTCAGCCCCCTCACCACAAAGCCAAAGGACTCAAGCGCGGCAGTGTCCGTCCGGCGAAGTAACTCTGTAGTGATTGTGGGCTGTGCGATACGGGCTTCATTCACTACGTCAAAACCGCCTGTGCTTTTTTAAATCAACAGTTTGATCACCTGGAGACCCAATCCCACGGGCGCTCTCGGCAACTGGACAACGATCGGGAGTTGTATTTTGGGGTTCACCAAACCATGGTGGCCGCTCGCAAAAAAGAACCGATTCCGGGGGCGCAGTGGACGGGCATTGTCAGCACGATCGCCTGTGAAATGTTGAATCAAGGTCTGGTGGAAGGGGTGGTCTGTGTGACGAATACGGAGGACGATCGTTTTCAGCCACGCCCGATTTTGGCCCGTACCCCGGAGGAAGTGTTATCAGCACGGGTGAATAAACCCACCCTTTCCCCTAACCTATCGGTGTTGGAGGAAATTGAGCAATCCGGTTTAAAACGGGTGTTAGCGATCGGGGTGGGGTGTCAAATTCAAGCCCTCCGATCGGTGCAGGATCAAATTGGCTTAGAAAAACTCTATGTGTTAGGAACCCCCTGTGTGGATAACGTCAGCCGGGCCGGTTTGCAAAAGTTTTTAGAAACCACCAGTCGATCGCCGGAAACGGTGGTTCATTACGAATTTATGCAGGACTTTCGAGTTCATTTTAAGCACGAAGATGGCTCTACGGAACAGGTGCCTTTCTTTGGTCTAAATACTAAGGAACTCAAGGATATTTTTGCCCCCTCCTGTCTCAGTTGTTTTGATTATGTCAATGGATTAGCGGATTTAGTAGTGGGCTATATGGGGGCTCCCTTTGGCTGGCAATGGTTAGTGGTTCGCAATCAAACGGGTCGGGAAATGTTTGATTTAGTGAGAGATCAATTAGAGTTACAATCCGTCAGTTCCTCCGGCGATCGTCGTGCGGCGGTGCAACAAAGTATTCCTGCCTACGAAAAAGGGGTAACATTGCCCATGTGGGCGGCAAAATTAATGGGAGTGGTGATCGAACGCATCGGCCCAAAAGGGTTAGAATATGCCCGCTTTTCCATCGACTCCCACTTCACCCGCAATTACCTCTATTTGAAGCGTCGTTTTCCCCAGCGTTTAGCGGATCATGTGCCAGAATTTGCGCGGCGCATTGTGCAAGGGTATAAGCTGCCTGACGTGTAAATAACCTCTAAGGAATGTAAACTTTATAACCTGGAATTTCACCACAAAGATACAAAAGCCTCGAAGGAATTTCTTTGTGTTCTCTGTGCCTCTGTGGTTTAATCCTGAACTTTCCGGTTTATTTAATTCACGATCCTAAGTAAAAATGGGTGTAGAAATACGATCGTCCTCCACTTTAATTACAGCTAGTCAGAACGATCGCCCTTCCGATCTTCAAAATGCTTCCTTTCAAACTGGATAATGAAATCGACAAGAGACAATAATCATTTGATCTTCATTAATTTTATAGACCAAGCGATGCTCTGTATTGATTCGTCGTGACCAATATCCAGAAAGATTTGCTTTTAGTGGTTCCGGTTTTCCAATACCTTCAAGTGGATTGCGTTGAATATCTTTGATGATTAAATTGATACGTTTTAGTAATTTTTTATCCATTTCCTGAAACCATAGATAATCTTCCCATGCTGTATCGATAAAGGTTATCTTCATCATTAGTCTCCATCTTCAATAAGTTGATGCTCAGTGGCTAAACCACTTTCTGCTTTGTCGATAGCACTGAGTAAACGTTTAGCATTGACAGGGTTAGATAAAAGATATAGGGTTTCTTGCCATGCGTTAAATTCCTCTAAAGGCATTAAAACCGCTTGGTTTCCTAAATCATCACAGAGGACGATCGGTTGCACATCATTAATGACTTGAGCAATCAGTTGATCTAAGTTTGTACTGGCTTGTTTGATTGTAATGGCATTCATATCAATACTAAGGAATTGGACATAATTTAGTTTAGCATAAGGCTAGATCGATCGTCACATCACATCATCAAAACACCGATCGCTCCTCCACCAAGGAAAGCGATCGTTCCCAGGATACCACACTACTAAAAACGATCGCTCCTTCACCCCACAAAAAACGATCGTCCTTCCAC
>DALYGI010000427.1:0-3576 GCA_031971595.1 Prochlorotrichaceae cyanobacterium CTOTU29312 | reverse complement strand
TTTGAGTTTTGAGTTTTGAGTTTTGAGTTTTGAGTTAAACTCAACTCATTTCACATCAAACAACATTTCCGTCATGTAACGCTCCGCCCAGGCTTCACCAAAGGCTTTTTCCAGAACCCGACGGGTTTTATCATTCTGAAGTTGTTTCTGACAGTAGTACCTTTGTCCTTCTAGATTTTGGGCTTCCGCTTCGGGGGTAGCGAGGGGCAAAGCGGCGGTGGCTTGCTGGCAGTGAACCCGTAGAAAACCGGATAGGCGTTCTAGAAAAGCATCTTCCTCGATCGCATCTGCGGGGCGGACAAATAGGCAATAGGGGGAAAAAATATCGCCCCAATCGGGGATCGATCGAGCTTGGGAGAAGGCAAAATAGGGCACTGTATTTAAAGGTTGTTGATAGGTATCATCTAAAACCCGCTCTGGATTGGTGGGGGAAAGATCGACGATCGCTGCACTGATGCCCCCTTTAGCACTACCGACTAAATCTGCGCCAAACATAGGCAAGGCATAGGACGATCGGGGAAACATGACGCAATGCAAAATATCTAAACCCGTGCCAACCTGAGCCAATTCCAAATGTAACTTACGAAACTGGGGTGTTTCATAACAGGTATTTTCAATCACTAAACGCTCCCCTTCCAAGCGCCCCTCAATGTATCCTAAATCTTCCGGCATCTGGTAAGGCGACAGATCCAGTTCTGTTTTCCAGATCAATTCAATGCGATCGGCTAGCCGTTGGATCAAAGGATAGAGACTGGGGCGTAGGGCGTTCATAGGAATGGGGAGTCAATGAGCAGAAGCCTATTGTAAGGCGATCGGGGGACAGTCACCCATCCAAAAGCCTGTGCTGCTCTGCGATCCCATAACTAACCATCGCCGATTCCTGCCAGGGTGGTAACCCCTAATCCTTTCGCGCTACTATGGGCTTACAGGTTCAAAAATCAGGTTGGTGATCAAGATGAGTAGCTTTTCTCCTTTGACCGATCGTTATATCAACCCCCTCACGGACTTTGGGTTTAAGCGCTTGTTTGGTACAGAGATGAACAAGGCGCTCCTCATAGATTTTTTAAATGTAATTCTGCCTCCTCAACACCACATTAAAGACCTGACTTACCGCAATACGGAAAACCTAGGGAATACCCCCATCGATCGCAAGGCTATTTTTGACCTGTATTGTGAAAGTGAATCTGGGGAGAAGTTTATTGTGGAAATGCAAAAGGCAAAGCATAACTACTTCAAAGATAGGAGTATTTACTATTCAACGTTCCCTATTCAAGAACAAGCCCAGCAAGGAAATTGGAATTATAAACTGACTCCGGTGTACACAGTTGGAGTTCTAGATTTTATTTTCAGTGACCACAGGAATGATCCAAACTTATTGCATATTGTTGAACTCAAAGATCAGGACTGTCAGGTTTTTTATGACAAGCTAAAATTCATTTATATTGAATTACCAAAATTTACCAAAACGATCGATGAATTACAGGATCATTTTGATAAATGGTTATTTATTCTCAGGCATTTACCTGATTTAGAATATCAACCCTCTTCCTTACAAGAGAATGTTTTCAAATCGTTATTTGATACGGCTCAAATCGCTAAATTATCTCAGGAGGAACGTCAAGCCTACGAAAATAGTTTGAAATATTATCGGGACATGGTGGGGGTTGTGGAAACGGCCCACGAGGAAGGCATCCAAAAGGGCATCCAGAGGGGGATCCAACAAGGAATCCAACAAGGAATAGAGCAAGGACGCAGAAGCGAAAAGCTGACGATCGCTCAGACGATGAAACAAGCAGGGATCTCTCTAGACCTGATTGCTCAGGTTACGGGGTTATCGATGGAGGAGTTGCAAACCCTGGAGTAGATCGGCGCGGATACTGCCCCATTAGGTGTTGTACTTCCTCTGCGTGGTAGGAACTGCGGGTTAGGGGGGAAGCCACTACCTGCAAAAAACCGATCGTTTCGCCGTAGGTGCGTAAGTGGGCAAATTCTTCTGGAGTGATAAAACGCTGCACGGCCAAATGTTTGGGGCTGGGTTGCAAGTATTGTCCCAAGGTTAACAAATCGCAATCTACCTTCCGCAAATCCGTCATCACTGCTTCCACTTCCACCAAGGTTTCCCCTAGCCCTAGCATAATCCCCGCTTTGGTGTACACCTGGGGCATTAATTCTCGCGCCCGTGCCAAGAGTTCTAACGATCGGCCATACTGGGCTTGGGGGCGTACCTGGCGATATAAACGGGGTACGGTTTCAATGTTGTGGTTCAGCACATCGGGACGGGCAGCTAAGATCTGACCGAGGGCTTCCCAATTGCCACACAAATCAGGAATTAAGAGTTCGATCGTGGTGTGGGGCATCACCTGGCGGATCCCTTCCACACATTTAACAAACTGGCTTGCCCCCCCATCGGCCAAGTCATCCCGGTTCACCGAGGTAATGACCACATGGCGCAACCCCATGCGCTGTACAGCGGCGGCCAAACGATCGGGTTCGGTGGGGTCTAAGCTGCGGGCAGATTTATCAAAGTCAATATCGCAGTAGGGACAGGCGCGGGTACAGGCTGGCCCCATAATTAAAAAGGTAGCGGTTCCCTTATGAAAACACTCGCCAATATTGGGGCAGGAAGCCTCTTCACATACCGTATTCAGGGACAAATCTGCCAAAATTGACTTTACCTCTCCCACCCGTTCCCACTGAGGAGCCTTGACCCTTAACCAAGCGGGCTTAGAGGGAGTCTGAGCAGGGCTTGGATTTGGCAAACTCTGGACTTCGTTAGGGAAGAGCGATTCGGAAGGGCGCATCGGAAGAGGGGAGAGGGAATAGGGATCAAAGCGTAACTCTGGTAACTCTGGGTGGATTAGAGCTAGGGCAAACCCACCTTACACCTTGAGAGCCTGTATCGGTACAATAATCATACTGTTAAAATCCGTTAAAAATTAAGCCCTACCGTACCATGTCCCTAACGATCGCTCTGAACGCTTCTACGCTGAACGCCCTAGATTTATCCCCTGCCCTTGAAGTTCTTCAGCCCCTTAGCGATCGGGAGGCGCTCCTTTGCCAGGAACAACAATTAAGCTTTACCATTGATTTTCCGAGGGATCCCACCGATCCCCGTGAACTCTCAGAAATTCCTGAGGTGCGGCTGTGGTTTATTCGTTTAGATAGTGTGTATCCTTGGCTGCCTTTTCTTTTAAATTGGAAAGCGGGAGAATTGGGACGTTATACGGCCATGTTAGTGCCCCATCAATTCCACCGCAATGATGGCATTCAATATAATCCTGAAGCCTTAGAAATTTTTGTGATGCAGAAGATTTTTATTCTGTCTCAGTGGTTAAAACACCATAATATTGAGGCTCATTCCCGGTTAAAAGGAATGACTCAAATGTTGGGATATGAGTTGGATAGTGCGTTTTTTGACCTGATTTGATTTGATTTGAAATAAAGTTCATTCGGTCAGTTGAGCCAAGATGAACTTAGACGCAGACATGACCTGGCATGATGCCCAGATGCTCCATTGGCAGCAGTGGTGGAAACGCCACGTCCGCGCCGGGTTTGCCTTTGCGGAAGGGGCTTGGT
>DALYGI010000426.1:2064-3578 GCA_031971595.1 Prochlorotrichaceae cyanobacterium CTOTU29312 | reverse complement strand
AGCGCGATCGTTTACCTTGAACCACCAAAAACTTACCTACGCGCATTTCCTCCACAGAAACATCCGCATAGAGCCTCACCTCCAGACCTTTACTCAGGGATCCTTGAATTACCAGCCCTAAAGGATGATCCAATTTCATACACCCACCTTAACCCACCTTAAACGTGACACCTTGAGCTTAAGATTCTGAAAATTCTAAAATGAATATTCCTCAAGACTAACTCAAGGTCGTGTTAGCATAACCAAGAGTCTAGGATTATTGTTTGGAGTTCAGAAGTTTGTGACGCACTCGTTTCTACTAGAAGCTGGGTACTGGATTATCCAGGGACATTGGCTAGAACGTGAACAGCCGCCAATTCCGCTCAAGGGTAAAACATTAGTGGCCTGGCGAGACGATTGGTTTACTATGGTCACCAAGCTCATCTTTCCCGGTCAGGAACGATCGGAAATTTCGTTTCAGTACCGAGGCCACTTGGACGGAGAGAGCCAGCGGTACACCTTTGTCCTGATGCACAGTATTTTGGGGCGCGTAGAGGGGGAAGGCTGGATCGGGCCAGAATCAATTATTCAGCGTTACTGGGTTCTGGGGGATACCCACCAGCGTCGCAGCGGCTTTGAGACCATTTACCAAATTGATCACGATAAATATCATCTCTCCAACGCGGTCATGGCAGGGCACTATTTAACCACCGCGATCGAAGCAACCATGCAACGCCAACGAACCTAATATTTTTAGGAAACACCGGCCAAAGCCCGATCGACCTGGGCATATAAATCCTCTAGGGATCCCCGATTGTCTAAAACCAGATCCGCCAGCCTACACTTTTCGCCCAAATCCATCTGGGCCTCAATTCGAGCTTGAGCTTCCGGGAGACTTAACCCATTCCGCGCCCGCAGACGATCGAGTTGTTGCAGACGATCGCAATAGACCACCCAGGTTTCCGTGACCCAACCGGAGAGATGGTAGCCCGTTTCAAACAAGAGCGGAATCGCCAACACCACGATCGCCTCTTCCCTTGCGGCTAAATCCCGTTGAAAACACTGCTGAACCCAAGGGTGAATCAGAGCCTCTAGCCACCGCCGTTCCGCCGTATCTGCAAAAATAATCTGTCCCAACCGAGCCCGATCGAGCGTTCCCCCTGGCAAAAGCATTCCCGCACCATAGCGCTGGACAATCGCTTCAAGGGCCGCAGAGCCAGGATCCACCCCTTGCCGAGCATACCGATCCGCATCCAACACCGGAAGTTGATAGGCCTGCTCTAAGTAGCCCGATACCGTCGTTTTTCCCGTCGCAATCCCACCCGTGAGGCCAATTCTCCGCTGGTTCAAACCCATAGGACTACAGCAATGTTCATTATCTATTATCCTCATTTTGAAATCTAAGTGTACGGGGATCTCGGCGCAATACCAACCAGACCAAGGTAAGGCATTAGTCGCTTAGGAAGATTAGCCCTAGGGGTGACCACAGAGGGACTCTGACCGGGGTAATCTCTATAATGATAATTACTGACCCA
>DALYGI010000426.1:0-1964 GCA_031971595.1 Prochlorotrichaceae cyanobacterium CTOTU29312 | reverse complement strand
CTATTCCCCATTCCCTAAAAACAACCCACCCCTACCCCCTCCCAAGAGGGGAACTCAAAATTCAAAATTCAAAACTCAAAACTATTCCCTATTCCCTACCCCCCATGTCCTCCGTCCAAGACATTGATCCTCACCGCGTCGCAGAACTTCGATCGTTACTGCAACAGGCTGCCCATGCCTACTATGGTTTGGATGCGCCGATTATGGAAGATGCCGTGTACGATCGGCTTTACCGGGAGTTGGAAGCGTGGGAAGAACGCTATCCAGAATTGATTACCCCCGATAGCCCAACCCAGCGCGTGGGGGGGAGTCCGGCCGATCGGTTTGAGTCGGTGGTGCATCGGGTGCCCCTGTATAGCTTGGAGAATGCCTTTAACCTGGAGGAGCTACAGGCTTGGGAGCAACGGTGGCAACGGGCGGGCCAGGATCTGGATTCTCTGCCGGAGTATGTGTGTGAACTAAAGATTGATGGGTCAGCCCTGGCTCTGAGTTATGAACAGGGGGTGTTGGTGCGGGGGGTAACCCGTGGGGATGGAACCCAGGGAGAAGAGATTACGGCTAATGTGAAAACCATCCGATCGATTCCCCTGAAGTTATTAACGGAGAATCCGCCGGATTGGTTGGAGGTGCGGGGGGAAGCCTTTTTGCCCCTTTCCACGTTTGAAGCCATTAACCAAGAGCGGGATCAACAGGGAGAGCCTCGGTTTGCTAACCCTCGCAATGCGGCGGCGGGAACCCTGCGCCAATTGGATCCTCGGATTGTGGCCAGTCGTCGCCTAGATTTTTTTGCCTATACCCTCCATTTGCCGGAAGAGGATGCTGAAATGCCTGGGACTCAATGGGAAGCCTTGGCATACCTACATCGCCTGGGATTTCGGGTCAATCCTAATCGCCAATTGTGCCAAGGTCTGGGGGAAGTGCAGCAGTTTTTTAACACCTGGGATTCTGCCCGCCATGAATTACCCTATCTGACGGATGGGGTGGTGGTGAAGTTAAATGCGTTTAGCCAGCAGCGATCGTTAGGGTTTACCCAAAAGTTTCCCCGTTGGGCGGTGGCCCTCAAGTATCCCGCTGAGGAGGTGCCGGCCCGCATGAATCGCCTGGTGTTTCAGGTGGGCCGTACTGGTGCGGTAACCCCGGTGGCAGAATTTGAGCCGGTGCAATTAGCGGGTACGACGGTGGCCCGGGCTACCCTCCACAACCGCGATCGTTTAAAGGATCTGGATCTCCATGAGGGGGATACGGTGATTGTGCGGAAGGCGGGGGAAATTATTCCCGAAGTGGTGCGGGTGCTGCCGGAACTTCGACCGGCGGGGGCGGTGCCTGTTACCTTTGCCGATCGGTGTCCGGTGTGTGATCAACCCCTGTGTCAGAGTTTGGAGGAGGCGGTGACCCGCTGTATCAATACCTCCTGCTCTGCCATTTTCAAAGGGGCGTTGATCCATTGGGTGAGCCGGGGGGCTTTGGATATTGATGGCATGGGGCCGAAGGTGATTGATCAATTGGTGGATCGGCAGGTGGTGTCCTCCATTGCGGATCTCTATCGGCTGACCCTAGAACGACTGCTGGAACTCGATCGTTTGGGTCAAAAATCCGCCGAAAAGTTAATCGCTGCCCTCCATCGCACGAAAACTCAGCCCTGGCATCGGGTTTTGTATGGGTTGGGGATTCGCCACATTGGGGCCGTCAATGCCAAAACCTTAGCCCAAACCTTTAGGCGAGTGGAAGATCTAGCCCAGGCCTCCCCGGAAACGATCGCGGCGGTCTATGGCATTGGCTCGGAAATTGCCGAGTCGGTCTTCCGCTGGTTTCAATTGCCCAAAAATCAGGATCTCATTCGGGATCTTCAGGATCTGGGGTTAGCACTGGAAGCCCCCGAACTTCCCTCAGCAGCAGACAGCCCCACCCAACGCCTCCAGGGCAAAACGATCGTCCTGACGGGAACCCTGCCCACCCTCAGCCGA
>DALYGI010000425.1:0-3587 GCA_031971595.1 Prochlorotrichaceae cyanobacterium CTOTU29312 | reverse complement strand
CTTGCAGGCTGGGATCGTCTCTGTGTAGGAGTTTTCGCCTTAAGTTGATACCCCCGGATTGAGATTAGCATCTATACAGGTCGAGAGACAAAAACCGCAAAAAAATCTGTTACAAAACTTAACCTTAAGATCTTTGAACTCTAAAAGTCGTAAGGATTCTATGAAACCTAGACGGGATTATTTCAGGGTTGCATCCCCAAGCAGGGAGAAGGACTTCAATCCGGCTCTGCTAATTTCTGGGTGGTAACTTGCTACCCACCAGTTGCCCAAAAGAACCAGGGTTATGGGTTTGGCAATAGAGCTTGCCCTTGCCCTGGAACCGCAACACTAGCCCCTCTCCCCCCAGGAATGAGGCCAGCCAACTGGCTCCCGCCTTGCCGATCGTAAAAGTGAGGTTTTTCTCGAAGGCAACGACGTGGCCGGTGTCTACCACATATTCCCCATCCACATCCACCTCGTAAATCCCCCCAAAGGAACTGAGCAGCACCAAGCCCTCCCCGGAGATATTGAGCCAAAAAATGGATTCCCCAGAGAAAAACGATCGTAAACCTTGGAAACCTAACTCAATGTCTACCCCCGGAGTGCTAGCCAGGTAGCCCGTAGACTGCACCACCAGCCCAGTGGGCGTGAGCATATAGGGCAAAATATCTCCCATAAGTTTGGGCGCAAGGTAAAGATCCGCCTCCGACCGGCCCGATCGAAACACACTTAAAAACAGGGATTCCCCCGCTAACATCCGCTTTAAGCCCCCCATAATTCCCCCGCCCTTCCCCTGGCGTAGGGTGGTACTGGCTTGGATGTGGCCACTCATGGCCACCATCGCTCCTGCCTCCGCATTCATCTCCTCATTGGGATCCATCATGATATGGGCGACAGCGCTATCCGGCTGTTTGAGAATATCGTATTTCATAGGGCTTGGGGGTACTTGGTTAGGCTGAACAGTCAGGTGCAGTTAAGAGTGAAGAGTGAAGAGTGAAGAGTGAAGAGTGAAGAGTTAAAGTTCACAGTTCACAGTTCACAGTTCACAGTTAAAAAATGAAAGTTGACATTAAACAATCAAAGCAAAACAGTTAAAGCAAAACAGTTAAAGCGAAATAGTCAAAGTTGAACAATTAAGATTGAACGGATTGAACAGTTAAAACTCAAAGAAAACTCAAACCTATTGAATGTCGTAGCAACTTTTTAGGCTCTTTGAGGAATCTTGAAATCTTGAAATCTTGTTGCAATCTTTGAGATGCTTTGAAAAAGCCTATAACAATCCGTTAGGGAACACGGGGTCTTAAAAAGTTCACCAACCCCCCAATACTCCGGGATTGGAGATAAACCTTACCCTGTCCCGTCATGCGGTTCACCAGGCCTTCCCCAGAGGTGATGGAACCCATCAGCCCTCCGGCAAGCTGAATATTCATTTTTAGTTGGGGACTATAGGCCACCAAATGCCCCGTATCCACAATTAAATCCCCTTGTACCCGACGCTCTGTGATGCCGCCATAGGCTCCAAAAAAGAGCAAGCCCGGCCCTTGCAGCTTGAGCTTAAACAACCCTTCCCCGGATAACCAACTCTTCAGCCCCGCCCACTGTACCTGCATGGTCACGCCTCCCATGTGGGCGATGTAGGCTCCGGGTTGAAGGCAAATACTTTCTCCGGCCTTCAGTTCTAGGCGAATAATGTCCCCCACGGTGGATTGGGTCAGCACTAAATCCAGGGGTCGATCGCTTTGGTTATAAAACGTATTAACGAAGAGGGATTCTCCCCCCAAAAAGGTCTTGAGCAGGGCAGGAAAGAAGCCCCCAGAAAAGGCTGTAATCATCTGCATGGCCCCATCCATACTAGCCATGGATCCGGCTTCTGCGGTTAACCGCTCCCCCGGCTGAAGTTGCATAAACAGAGTAGCAAAGGAGGGCTTATGACGGATTTCGTATCGCACGGTGAACAGGCTCCTTAACGATCGGGAAAGGGCTAGGCTGACAACGTTAGACTGACAAGATTAAACTGACGAGATGAGACTGTGAGATCAAGACTACCCCATTCAACCGCCAAAATTAAGCGGCCAGGAGTTAGGGCTGGCTGAAATGTACCATAGATCCACCGAAGATCCACGGATCTTGGAAATTTCTTTAGCTAGCGGCGTTAGTTGCACCAAGATTTCCGGTTTCACTGGTCTTCACCGTTCAATCTTGGCTTTTCATCCATAGAAAACCGGGGATCAAACTAAAAAGGGGAGTTCTCCCGCTCTGAGCAGAACAACTCCCCCTAGGCATCTACTTAAGTGCTATTTCAAAGCTACTTCAGAGAGCTACTTGCAAGATACCTACTTATAGATACCGTTGTTAATCCGATCGAAACCGTAGTTCAGAGCCGTGCTGGGATCGGTTACGGTAAAGAGATCCATGTACTCTTTGAGAGTCTCTTTTTGACGATCGCTCAGGTCAGGGATGTTAAAAATATCTTCCACAGACTTGTAGGGGGAGTTATTGACAATCTTAGACGCTAAGGTGGGGTACATCCCGCGCAGAGAGATAAAAGCCCGAACCGGCGCATTGTTGAGGTCAATTTTGTTGCCTGCTTCCCGGCGCTTTTCGTCCGCTGCATTACGGAAGTCTACGGTAGCATCCACCGCCACAATCTGGGGCAGGAAAGACTGCATTTGAGCCAGAGGAGCAGCCTCAACGGTGGGGGCCAGGTTCAGGAGACAGGTGCAGCAAAACAGGACTGCGATCGTCCAACGGAGGAAAGATTTCATAGTTTTTTTCTGATTCCTTTAGCGAAACGTCAAAATAGAATATTGGAAGTTTCTATAGACTACCCTAGAGCGGGGCTCACCGCTTAAACCCGTTCAAAATTAGCCTGAGCTTCCCCCAGTTGGTGGGCGATCGTTTTCAGGTGGGAGAGGGCTTGCAGGGAACCTTGGATAAAATGAGCCGCCCCTAGGGGCTGTTGGAGAAAGGTGGTCGCTAGGGCCAGGGGATTAATGCCCCCATCCGGTCGAAGGGCTTGGCTCAAATCAGGAATATCGCGGCGGAGGTCATCACTGATGACCCGCACCATGCCCCAGCGTAGTCCTTTTTCCCCTAAAGCCTGAGCCACGATCGCCCCTTCCATCTCCACCAGATCACACCCATAACGGCTTCCTAAGTCCCGCTTTTCCGCAACCTGGGTAACAATCCGATCGCTACAGAAAGCATGACCCACCGGGGTTTGGGGCAATTGCAGCCGCAGATCCGCCAACACCTGAGCATCACAAGCATAGCGCTGATCTAGGGTTTGAATACTGGCACAGACGATCGCCGCAGGAACAGGATACTGATCGGTCAAACTACCCGCCACCCCCAACAGCAAAACGATCGAGCCGGGGGGAGCTTGGAGTTGGGGCAACCAGCGATCGAGGGGACGACTACCCAGGGGAATAGGAATTAATTGGGGCATTCGTTGGGGAATTTCAGCAGCAGGAAGGGTTCGCGCTACCAGGGACAACCCTTGGCGAACAGCCTGAAACTCAGCACCTTGGGGAACTAGCCAGTACGGCATCATTGGGGAATAGGGAATGGGGAATAGGGAATAGGGAATAGGGAATAGGGAATAGGGG
>DALYGI010000424.1:0-3602 GCA_031971595.1 Prochlorotrichaceae cyanobacterium CTOTU29312 | reverse complement strand
GTAATATAAGGTTACTAAAGCCCATGAGAATTGATGCTTAGTATATACAGCTTCATAACTTACCATCTGGCTCATAGCCCTCAGCAGATAAAGCACTGACTCATGCAGTAATGCACGGCTCATACTTTGTGAGAAGAAAGTACTACGTGTACCAACATTACTTGGAAGAGATAGAAAATTTTGACTAAGAATATCCTTAACATAAGGTGCAGGGGATAAACCATCTGCTCCGGCTCTCATTGCAACAGATCTCGTATCCATAAGGGATTTACAAAGCCAATCTTTTCTTCTGCTGAGATTGATCCAGAGAACTAATATTCGTAATAATAGATGTACGAATAGTTTCAGCTAGTTTTCTAGATGCAACACTTCCTTGTTGTCCTCTCAACTCTTTCCCCGTCCAGGGAAGCGCCTTTAGTGGAGAGACAACTTTCTTTACATATTCAAATTCAAAACTGTGATATTTTTGCACAGTTTGCTCAAAAATAGTAGGTAGCGTAAGCATTAGTGCGTTAAATCCAGTGGTTTTGGTCAAGAGAGATGCTTCATTGAACCAAAGTTCAGGTAATGTGTCTCTCACCGCATTAAAGTAATTCTTTAACACACTATATTGCTCTTCAAGCGTAAATTGATACTCATTGGTATGGCTTAAAATCCCTCCTTTCTCAAGGTGTGGTCTTAACGCATCAACAAAGGCAGCTTGAGAGATTAAACCACGTACTCGATCTCGCGTTAAACTTACTCTATCAAAGAAGGGCGATTCTGGATCTTCATGGAGACGACTTATAATGTCACTAGCTCGACTGATATAAAAAGATTCTTTAGTGTCATCTTCGACATCAAATAGATTTATTAAGTCATAGAGTAAGGATTTACTAACTCCTTCTTGATAGGAATTGATGTCTACAAAAATTTTTGCTTGTTCAACTAGTTCTAATCCAACAAAAGCCGAAATCAGGAATTCATAACTACTTGCCAAATGATTTGTTAGTAGTAGCTCTCTTAATAAATCCGCACCAAACAACCGATGTTGACCGTCTATAACCCAGGCAGAACGCTGAAGGAAAGGAATAGTTATCATCCTTGTTCCTTCATCAAAAAAAACCTGTTTAGAATCGTTGAAATTGAGAATTATATTTGTTGGAAGCGTTCCTCCTGCTTCTATATACCTTTTAATAGATTCAGCACGTTTTCGATTTAATAATCTTTGGTAGCCATCTTTGCTTTCCCTACGGGAAACATAACTAATTTCGGCTAGTTGTTCAGCAGTGAGAACAAATGCAAAAAATTCATAAGCTTGCTGACGACACTGCAAAGCTGGAATTGTCAACGTCTGACTTTTGGAGTTTACTGCTACCGCCATATAATCTTTACTTAAAGACGTTCTTCTTAAATTCACCATAATTTTACATTGCATCGCAAATTCTTAATTACTTTTTAATAAATATCCTCTACTCTAACCCCCTTATCCCCCTTATCCCCCATATAACGCCACAAATCACCCAGTCGCCTACTTGAGAAGACTTTTCCTTGCCAGCAGACCAACCCTATTTTGAAGGTTACGATCGTCCCCAGGATGACTTTTTTAACACAATCCAAATCACTGCTGGAGCCCCAATTAAAATGGTCACGGAATTGAGGGGCAACATTCCATCCTGACCGGGTAGTTGGGCCACACTATCCGCGACGATCGCTAAACAGGATCCAAGTAAGGCGTTGGCGGGAATGAGAAAGGTATGATCCACACTGCGAAAAAGTTGACGACAAAAGTGGGGAACTGCAACCCCTAAAAAAGCGATGGGGCCACAAAAGGCGGTTACGGTTCCTGATAGTAAAGCGGTACTGAGAATAATCCAAAATCGAATCTGGTTAATCTTTGCCCCTAAACTAATGGCCGTATCTTCCCCTAGGGCGAGTAAATTTAAGGCGGAAGCAATTCCCTGGGCGATCGTGAGTCCAAGGAAAATACTAGAAGCAAATAATTTCCATTGGGTTAAATCGATCGTGGCAAAACTGCCAAATGTCCAGTTTAAGTAGGTCTGGGTTTCGGTTAGGCTACTGAACTGTAATAAAATGGTGACTGCTGCGCTGGTAATGTAACCAAACATCAGCCCAAAAATTAAGAGTTGTACGGAATTAGCAACCCGTTGGGACAAAATTAACATTAAACAAAGGGTCAGGGCCGATCCTAGACTGGCTGCGCCTAAAATGCTGGTATTTTGTAACCCTTTAAGGGCTTCAAAGGATTGAAGATTAATGGCTAAAACAACGATCGCTACCCCTAAACTAGCCCCGGAATTAATGCCTAAAATAGAGGGATCTGCGAGGGGATTTTTAAATAGGGTTTGCATTTGTAAGCCCCCCACCGCCAAAGCGGCCCCCGCGCCGATCGCGGTGAGGGAACGGGGTAACCGCAATTTCCAGACAATATCCGCCCAAATGGGATTTGTAACCGCTTCTCCCCGCAGAATGGGGATTAATTCCTTGAGGGGAATCGGTACGGAACCGAGGGTTAAACTCACGGCAAACAACCCTACCCCGATCCCTAAGAGCAGGGCTAATTGAAGGATTCGCATAGGATTCTCTCCCTAGGTTGGTGATCCCGTGATTTGAGTTTGGGGGGTTAACCCACGATCGTTTTTAAGGCGTTTTGGGTCATGGCCGCGATGGCTTGGTCGGTGGCTTTGGGCAGGTGATAATACAGTCCTCCCGCTCGGTTGGCTAGTTCTTTGGCAAAGCCGGTGGATACAAATTTATTCTCCGTATCAATCACTAAAAGCTTCATATTCAGCCCCCGAATCCGCGCCGCAATATCCAACAGTTCGGCCTTAATATCCGGTTTTTCCCCTTCTTCTAAGGGTTGTCCTAGGGAACGGGCTAGGGAAATATTGCTGCGACCGTCCGTAATGGCGACGATTACCACCTGACCAATATCGCCGGACTGCATGGCATTTAAGCCCACCCGCACGGACTGGGTTAAGCCGTGGGCCAAGGGAGATCCACCCCCACAGGGCAATTTTTCTAGGCGTTTGCGGGCAGCGGTGATCGATCGGGTGGGGGGCAACAGGACTTCCGCCTGCTCTCCCCGGAAGGGAATGAGGGCAATTTGGTCACGGTTTTCGTAGGCTTCCGTCAAGAGCCGCATCACTGCCCCCTTCGCAGACTGCATGCGGTTCACCGCCATAGATCCAGAGGCATCGACGAGAAAGACCACCAAAGCCCCCGCCTTACGAACCAGTTGCTTGGCCCGCAAATCTCCTTCTTCCACAATCACCTTCCGATCGGGACGACGCTGACGACGGGACTGTTGATAGGGTGAAGCGGCCCGCAGGGTGGCATCCACCGCAATCCGGCTTACCTTGCCTCTGGGAATCAGGGGTTTGACGTAGCGACCCCGATCGTCGGAGAAAATCAGCGATCGGGTTCCCGATTTGCCGTTCCGGGTCATATTTTCCGCAAAATTCATCACCTCTGGATCCAGCACCACCCCATCGGGGTCAAAAATAAACTCCTCTGGCACCGGGGGCGGCTCGGCGTTTTGCTCCTCCTGTTCCTCGTTTTCCGGTTCCTCCGGCTCGTCCTGCTGATCCTCCGTGTCTTCC
>DALYGI010000423.1:0-3620 GCA_031971595.1 Prochlorotrichaceae cyanobacterium CTOTU29312 | reverse complement strand
TTGAGATAACTCCTGAGCCCAAGCCTCTAAACGATCGAGATACAGTTGAGGATCGAGAGTAGGCGTATGACCTTGAGCAATACACAAAGCCGCGTGAGCCAAATCAATTTCCTCATCGGGATAGGAAATGGCCTTCTGAAAACTTTCCCGCGCCAGCGACCAATATTTCATGGAATCGCGTAATGCCCATCCTTGAATTGAAAATTAGGTTTTAGGGTTGAGGGAACAGGGGTTAGGGGACAGGGAACAGGGAACAGGGATTAGGGGTTAGGGATTAGAGAAGAGAAAGCAGTGAATAGTTAAGAGTAATCATCCTGATCACAAACTCAAAATTCAAAACTCAAAACTATTCCCTATTCCCCATTCCCTATAACCTACTCCCTAAGCCGCAACCGCTGCCGCTCCAACTTTTGCACCCGTACCGGCGGTAATCCGTTCGTAAATGGCCCGCATTTTTAAGCCGGTGAGAACTTGGAATAAACCCGTACCATTGGTAGAGCCTGGATATTCCCGGTGCTCTAACATCAGGTGGGTTAATTCACCGTAATACTTGGTGTCAGTTTTGCTCAGGTGACCTTCGATGTAGATCATCTCTTCCAGGTTATCAAACTGGCCATCCACCTCTAAAATGGAGACCTCGTTACCGTAGTAACTATCGGGGCCGTAGTACATTTTGATCCCTGGATAGGAACAGGTCAGCTTACGACCGCAGGGAGTCCAATAGATGGTGGAGCCTTCATCAAAGAGATAGGCCGGTTCAAACCCTTCGATGCCATCCCGCTGTACCATTTGAACCCGCAACACTTTCCGCTCTTTGTCGTTGGGGATGAGGTTGGTGGGTAACACTTGCAGCACCACATCCGCATACTTTTTCTGAGGATCGATGTAGGCTTCAAAGTCGGGTTTACGGGCGTTAATGGAAGCTAGAACGTCTTCGTAGGTGTGACCACGCTCGGCCATGTCCCGTTGGATTTTCCAAGCGATTTTAACTTCGTCGCTAATATCCAGATAAACGCTGAAGTCCAGCAGGTTACGCACCCGTTCGTCGTAGAGGGGGTGTAACCCTTCAATCACAATAATGTGGTTGGGATCAATGCGCTCTGGTGGATCAATTTCACCGGTTTCGTGGTTGTAAATGGGCTTATTAATGGATTGACCGCTTTTCAGAGCAGCAACTTGCTCGGCCATCAAGTCAAAGTTATTGGCTTTGGGGTTCAGAGCGGTTACCCCCGCTTCTTTACGACCTTTGCGATCGAGACTGTGATAGTCGTCTAAGCAAATGACCGTGAGCATTTCCGCGCCAAAAATGTCGGACAAGCGCCGCAGGAAGGTAGACTTTCCGCAGCCAGAATCTCCAGCAACTCCAATTAAAACCACTTTTTCTGGCTTATTCATAATGCTCCTCTAAAAAGTTTTGGTATGTATTTTTGTGGATTGTCAATTTGTAGGCTTCCTAGGCTTCAACTGGGCGAGGCCCTACGCTGTCCTTAGAATTGGGCTAGGCGTTTGATCGTCGAAACTTGCCTGTACGGAAATTTAACAAAACGTAAACCGTAGGGACGATCGTACCAGAAGAGGGAACAAGAGTGATCCCCCAACTTCAAGAATTTCAGCGGGGGAATCTGTGGGGGTGGCGACGGCCAGGGGAGGGATGGTCGGCGCGTCCTGCAACTGTGCCAAAATACCGATTGAGAGGGCTTCCCAGTAAGATGGTAAGCGTGAAAGATATTTCGGGTCAGGTCGTACAGCTATCGGGCTGGCAAGGAGGGTCATGCAGCAAATTTTTTCCCGCATTGTGCAAACAGTTCGAGCGAACTGGAACCATTGGACAACCCAAAACCAGGATCCGGAGGTTTTACTAGAGCAGGCCATTCAAGTGCTTCAGGATGAAATGATTCAGTTGCGCCAAGCGGTGGCCCAGGCGATCGCTACCTATAAACGGACGGAACGCCAATATCGTCAAGCCCAAGATCGATCGCAGGAGTGGTATGTTCAGGCGGAACGGGCCATGGCTCAGCAACAGGAGGGGGTGGCACGGGAAGCCCTGACCCAGCGAAAAATTCTCTTGGATGCGTCCCAGGTGCTGGCCCAGCAATTAGAGCCTCAACAACAGATTATTCACCGTTTAAAACAGGATTTACGCAGTCTGGAACTTAAGCTGGCGGATGCTCGAACCCGCAAGGATCTGTATCTGGTCAGAGCCCGATCGGCCCAGGCAACCCAGCGCATGAATGATTTACTGGGAAAATTGCAATCCAATGCAGGAGGGCTGTTTGACAAGATGGAGGATCGGGTGATCAATCTGGAAGCTCAAGCCTCCGCTAGTAGTGATCTCCAAAATTTACCCACCGATCCCCTCCTGGAGAAGTTTAAGGATTGGGAAGGGGGATCTGAGGAGGTGGAGGATGAATTGGCGGCCCTGCGTCAACGTTTTGGCGGGGCAGATTAAAGACCCCCTCCCGACTAACCCCGCCCGCGAATCAATTACGGGCTAATCAGGAAACCCATTGAAATGGGTTAGGGTCTGACAGCATCAGGGTTGGGTCGGGCTAGGGATCGTGGATTAAATAAACCAGAGAGTCCAGGATTCAACCACAGAGGCACAGAGAACACAAAGGAATTTCTTCGAGGCTTTTGTGTCTTTATGGTGAAATTCCTAGGCTTCCGATCGCTCCTCAAATTGATCTTCAAAATTCAGGGCGGCGGAGTTCATACAGTACCGTTGCCCTGTGGGTTGAGGCCCATCGGGGAAAACGTGCCCTAGGTGAGCATCACAGGTGGCACAGAGCACCTCTGTGCGGCGCATAAACAAACTATTATCATCCTTGTAAGCCACAGCCTCCGGGACGATCGGTTCCCAAAAGCTGGGCCACCCCGTCCCCGAATTGTATTTGGTGTCGGACTTGAAGAGGGGCGTGCCGCAACAGACACATTTATAAATGCCTTGACCCTTAAAATCATGGTATTTTCCCGTAAAAGCACGCTCTGTACCATGTTTGCGGGTGACCTGAAATTCCTCTTCGGTCAACTGTGCTCGCCATTCGGCCTCAGATTTTTGAATTTTTTCAGCCATAATCGATCCTTGAGAGTAACCAGTGGTCAGGGAAAATCCCTCGGTTTGACTTTTTCCTTTTAAACCTTAACAAACTTTAACGGCTTATCCATAACGGGACTTTAGCAGCGTTGATAGCGCATTCCCGGTAATTGGGTGACGAGGGCCATCAGTTCTAGTTGCAACAGCGCCCCAGAAACGATCGGGGCGGGGAGTTGGCTTTTGTCCACAATAAAGTCTAGGGGCAGGGCTTCTTCCTTCAGAATCTCAAGCACCTGAGCCAGTTGGGGATCCAGGTTGGGCGGCGGTAGGGTCGGGCTGCTGGGTCTAGAGCTAGCAAGATCAGGACGATCGGCATTGGGCTGATCGAGGGTGGGAATGGCTCCCAGTAGTTCTAATAAATGCTCTTCATCAAGAATAGCTTGGGCTCCCTGTCCCAGGAGTTCCAAACATCCCCGCGATCGAGGATTGTCTAAAGATCCGGGCAAAATGTACACCTCGCGGTTGTAGTCATTGGCCAGTTGGGCGGTGATCAGGGCTCCTGATTTTTTCGGTGCTTCCATCACCA
>DALYGI010000422.1:0-3621 GCA_031971595.1 Prochlorotrichaceae cyanobacterium CTOTU29312 | reverse complement strand
GGCTGTCCAACGATCGAGTTGAGGGGTAGAAAAAGGACTGCAAGGGTTCGATCGGATACTTTTGAGGAGGAAACGAACAGAAAACCCGAACCAGATGAACGCTTCTGCTAAGTTACCGTACAAATAAATAGCTTCTAGAAGATCGGGGTTATTCAAGACTAATCCAATCTATATAAATCCATGCAAGAGGCTAACCACAATGCCGTTTTACCTCAGCTTTTGACCTGGAAAAATCCAGGATGGGCGCTAAAAAGTTGATTTAAAGTTTCTAGGTACTTGCCTAGTTTACTGCCACCAACCGCATAACTCCCGTTTAAAGCGATTTGTAGATCATAAAACGTTATTGGCAGTCACCAACATCGCAGTTAACCTACAGGCATTATAACCCTAGGCCGAATTCTAGGCTAGGAATTTGAGTGGGGTAGTTTGTTCTGCCCCGAACCCGGGCTGTGTAAGAGGGATACAAAATTGCAGGGGGGTGTCTCCGCGTTCAGTTGGTGTTGCAGAATTTGCTCCCAGGCGGTGCGGCAGGCTCCGGTAGATCCCGGTAGACAAAAGAGGAGGGTGTCATTGGCAAGACCGGCAAAGGCGCGGGACTGGAGGGTGGCGCAACCGATTTCTGGGTAGGACAACCACCGAAAGAGTTCCCCAAATCCTGGTAGTTCTCGATCGAGAAGGGGCTGGATGGCTTCGGGGGTGGTGTCCCGTGGGGCAATGCCTGTTCCCCCGGTGGTTAAGATGACCTGAATGCTGGGATCGGCAATCCAGGGGGAGACGATCGCTCGGATGATGTAGCGGTTATCCTCAACCCATTGACGATCGATCAACCGATGACCCGCTTGGGTGACGGCTTCCAGCAAGTAGGCCCCGGAACGATCGTTTTCTAGGGTGCGGGTGTCGGAAATGGTAAGGATGGCAAAGGTCAGGGGGTGGGGCATGAGCACCTCGAAAAGTTCAACGAAGTTTCCTTAAAATTTCAGGGAAAGGCCTGTTTTATTTGTAAGAATAGAATGAAGTATAAACTCGGATTACGGCCCGATTGAGTAACCTTATCTTGCCCCCTCAGCCTATGGCTCCCTCTGCTTCTCCGTCCACTCAGCCCTCTTCCTCGCGCCGTTGGGTCATCAGTGATGTCCATGGTCAATACGATACATTAGTGCAACTGCTCTCGATGATGTCCCCCGTTGCCACGGATCAGGTTTATTTTGTCGGGGATTTGGTGGATCGGGGGGAAGGGAGCCGTAAGGTGGTTCAGCTAGTGCGAGAGGAAGCCTACACCACATTGATTGGCAACCATGAACAGATGATGATTGAAAGTTTTCCCCTCGATGGTGAGGTTTCCACTTACGATCTGCACGCCTGGATGGTCAATGGGGGGGACATTACCTTTCAAAATTATCAAGAGGATTTAGACGCTCTGTGGGATGACGTAAATTGGTTACGCCAACAGCCCTATTTTTTAGATTTGGATGACATTTGGTTGGTGCATGCGGGGGTCAATCCGTCCTTTCCCTTGGGGGAACAACTGCCCCAAGATTTATGCTGGATCCGGGATCCTTTCCATGCCATTGATAAGCCTTTTTTTGAGGATAAGCTGACTGTGATTGGCCATACCATTACCTTTACCTTTCCGAAGGTGAATCCGGGGGAATTGGTGAGGGGGAAAGGCTGGCTGGGCATTGATACGGGAGCCTATCATCCCAGAAGTGGCTGGCTCACGGCGATCGATTTGAATAGCTGGCAGGTCTATCAGTGCAATGTTCACACCCAAGAGCAACGGATTCGAGACTATGGGGATATGGTTCGTAACTACTGTCCCCGTAAACGGGTAGCGGAATCCCCCATTGCCTGGCCCTTCTGGTTTAGCGCCTAGGTCTGCCTGTGTTTGCGGATGTTTTAATTTTATCGAATGGCCCTGGAGAAGTGGCCACCTGGGTTCGCCCGGTGGTACAGGGGTTGCGGCAACGCTACCCGGATCAGAGGAGTCTGCGGATTTCCCTGGTGTTGTCTCCCTGTCCCCACGGTACGGGCCAGGAGTTAGCCATTGCCCGGCGGTTTTCCGGGATCGATCGTTTTCAGGGGGCGGCGCATTTTTTCCCGTTTTTACTGTGGGGGCACACCCCCGAAGCTTGGGATTGGCGCGATCGAGGATTGGTCTTATTTCTAGGGGGAGATCAGTTTTTTGCCCTCTGTTGTGGCAAACGGTTGGGTTACCGCATCCTCACCTATGTGGAATGGGAGGCCCGCTGGCTCCCCTGGGTGGATCGGGTGGCGGCCATGTCCCCCCGTGTCTTGGAGCAAGTTCCATCGGCCCACCGGCATAAGGTGACGATCGTGGGGGATTTGATTGCGGATTCGGCTCGTGCAACGGTGCGGGAATCAGTGATCTCGGAGTCAAACCTACAGGAGTCGATCGGCTTGGCAACATCTGAAGAATCAGCAAAATCTCAGGACACCGAAACATCTTCAGATCTAGAAAAACGAGAACCAGCACAATCAGAAGAGTGGGTTGCCCTTTTGCCCGGATCTAAATCCACCAAGCTTTTACTGGGTCTGCCTTTTATGCTGGCCATTGCGGACTACCTTCACCGGCAGCGTCCCCAAACCCGCTTTTGGATTCCCGTGGCTCCCACCCTCACCCCAGAGTCTTTAGCGACCTATGCCGATTCAGAACAGAATCCCCTGATCCCGGTCATTCAAGGATCTGCGGCAGTTTTAACTTCTCAGGGAACTTTGCAAACCCCCAATGGATTAGAGGTGGAGTTAGATCCCACCTTTCCCGCCTACGATCGTCTGGTTCAGTCTGCCCTGGCCTTAACCACGGTGGGGGCCAATACAGGGGAATTGGGGGCTTTAGGAGTCCCCATGTTAGTTCTGCTGCCGACCCAACATCTGGCGGTGGTGCGGGCGTGGGATGGTATTCCAGGGTTGTTGGTGCGGATTCCCTGGCTGGGGGGATGGATTGCCACGGGGCTGGCCCAACAGGTGCTAAACCGTAATCCCCTCCTGGCCTGGCCCAATATCTGGGCAGGCAAAGCGATCGTGCCGGAGATGGTGGGCAAGCTGACCGCAGCGGAGGTGGGGGACAGGGTATTGGAGTATTTAGCCCATCCAGAACAGGGGCAGGCCATGCGGGCCGCCTTGCGTCAGGTGCGGGGGCAAACGGGGGCAGCTTCTGGAATTGTGGCGATCATTGAAGCGTTATTATCTCCCTAATGGACAAATCTCCGGCCTTGCCCTGTGCAGTCCAGAAAGGTCTTGATGCACGATGCAGAAACCGGAGATCTCAATTCAGAACGGGTATGGTCTAGGGGATTCAGGTCTAGGGTTTTAACATGCGCTGGAACTGAGCGATCGCAGCAGCGGCGATGTTAAACAGTGCCCAACTTCCGGCAATTACGATCGGGGCTAGTACAGCAACCAGTCGCCAGTCAATCATTGTAAGTTCCTCCCAACAGAATCTTAATTAAAATTTGATATTTTCTATTGTCTCAAAAGTCGGAGCCCTTGGCGAGAATTCTTCTGAAACCATCTTAAACCCAGGGGCTAACTCCGCTTCAGCCTCTCCTATAGACCCGTATCCTGCTGTTGGTACAAGCAGAAATAGCGCCCCCGCTGCTC
>DALYGI010000421.1:0-3628 GCA_031971595.1 Prochlorotrichaceae cyanobacterium CTOTU29312 | reverse complement strand
AGGGGACAGGGGATAGGATAGTTTTGAGTTTTGGAACAGTGGCTAGTGGTTAGAACTAATCACTAATCACTAACTCCTAGTTTTAGGGAAAAGCCTTAAGCCTGAAGTTTTAAGGATTAAATTCAAAACTCAAAACTCAAAATTCAAAACTCAAAACTATTCCCTATTCCCTATTCCCTATTCCCTAAAACCTATGCCGTAGCAACGGGGGTGCCAAGACTATCCAAGAGGGACTGAATCCGATCGTTGGTGATTTTGCCGTTGTGGGTGGCGCAGGCTCCGACGATTACTTCGTCCTCAAAATCTAACTTCAGGGCTTTGTCTTTCACCAGTAGTTGCAGTAGGGCTTGGACGTTTTTGGCATATAGCTGGCTGGCATGAACGGGCAGGGAGGCGGGGAGATTAATCGGCCCCATGATCGTGACTCCGTATTTCTGCACGTCTTTACCGGGTTCAGAGCCTTCGCAGTTCCCCCCCTGTTCCGCCGCTAGATCCACCACGACGGAGCCGGGTTTCATGCCTTGCAACATGGTATCGGTAACCAAGATGGGTGCTTTTTTGCCGGGAACTTGGGCTGTGGTAATCACTACATCGGATTGCTGCACGTATTCCGTTAGCACTTTCCGGGTCTGTTCCTGGGCATCCTGGGAAAGCTCCTTGGCGTAGCCTCCTTCGGCGCGGGTTTCTTCCTGAAGGGTGACATCTACAAACTTGGCTCCCAAACTTTGTACCTGTTCCTTCACTTCGGGACGAATATCAAAGGCAGAAACCACTGCCCCCAACCGTCGAGCCGTGGCGATCGCCTGTAAGCCTGCGACCCCGGCCCCCATGACTAATACCTTGGCCGGAGCGATCGTTCCTGCTGCGGTGGTGAGCATGGGAAAATACTTGGGCAGGGCTGCGGAACCGAGTAAGACGGCCTTATAGCCTGCAATATTTGCCTGGGAGGAGAGGGCATCCATACTTTGGGCGCGGCTAATGCGGGGAATCAACTCCATAGCAAACGCGGTGACTCCTTTTTCTGCCAATTTTTGGAACAATTGGGGATTACCCAGGGGATCCAGAAAACTGATCAGCACCTGACCCGATCGTAACCAATCCAACTCATGGCCAGTGTCCCGTCCTTGCAACGTACCAACCTTGAGAATGGCATCTGCCTCTGTCCAAGCCTGTTGAGCATCAGCTTTAATCGTAGCTCCCGCCGCTTCATAGAGAGAATCCGCAAAAAAAGCTCGATCTCCAGCACCGGACTCAATCCATACCTCTAAGCCACTTTTAACTAAACGGCTTACTACATCAGGGACTAATGCCACCCGACGTTCGCCCATGTCTATTTCTTTGGCGACAAGAATTTTCATCTAACTTGCCTCGTACACGATCGTCTATCTAATGGCACTATACTGACGCTGTTTGGTAAAGGTGCCTGTTTCGCACAAGAATTTAAGGATCGCGTCTAGATTTGTTACAGTGACGGTAATGTTTCTAGGAAAGAATGCTTAGGGACACATCCTCCCCACCAGGATCACAGGCTAAAATTTAACCTTAAAAAACTCAAAACAATTCCCACCCCTAGGAAAACCGGGCCCCATTCCCTATTCCCTATTCCCTATTTCCCCATTCCCTATTCCCCATTCCCCATTCCCCAAAAAAATGGTTACACCCCCTCAACCCCCTAAAACCCCTGAGGTTCGATCGCTCCGGTGGGAGTGGCAGGGCTTACCTATCCGCTATCAATCCTGTGGAGACTGTGGCGATCGTGATGGGGAAACGCGGCCTGCGATCGTGCTGATTCATGGTTTTGGGGCATCCAGTGATCACTGGCGTAAAAATTTACCCAGTCTCGGCCAGACCTATCGGGTTTATGCCCTGGATCTTTTAGGCTTTGGTCAATCTGCCAAGCCGACTCCCGGTGACCCCCTCCCCTACACCTTTGAAACCTGGGGACAACAGGTGATCGATTTTTGCCAGCAGGTTATTGGGGCTCCTGTGTACTGTGTGGGCAATTCCATTGGGGCAGTGGTGGCGCTACAGGCGGCCATTTTAGATCCCACGCAAATTTTAGGAGTTTGCTTAATCAACTGCTCCCTGCGGCTCCTTCACGATCGAAAACGATCGACCTTGCCCTGGTATCGACAATGGAGCGCTCCCCTGTTGCAACGGGTACTGGGTTTTAAAGCCTTGGGCTATTTTTTCTTTCAGCAATTAGCAACCCCCCGCACCGTTCGCCAAATTTTAGAACAGGCCTACGGTAATACCCAAGCCGTGACCGATGAATTAGTGGATTTGATCCTCGCGCCCGCCCGCGATTCAGGGGCTGCGGATGTGTTTCTTGCCTTTATTCAATATTCCCAAGGCCCCCTCCCGGAAGACCTCCTGCCCCAACTGCAATGTCCTGCCTTGGTACTCTGGGGCGAAGCCGACCCCTGGGAACCGATCGCTTTGGGGCGGGAATTAGCGGTCCAGGGGCCAACGGTAACCCAATTTATCCCCTTGCCCGGAGTGGGCCACTGTCCCCAAGATGAAGCCCCGGAAGCCGTCAACGCCGCATTAGAAGAGTGGATCCAACCCATTTAGGAATAAGAATATCGGTAAGATGTTGTAAAAAATGTTGTAATGTCAAAAGCTGATCTGCTGATCCATATTGATCTGCATACTGGTTCAAGACGTTCAATAATAATTCACAATAACCCTGTGGAGGGCTAAAGCCCTTACTACGAACCCTTATGAAAATCTCTTTAGAACAAACCGGCTCGGATAATGTGCGGATTGAGATCGTACCGCTGATTGATGTTATTTTTTGTATCCTTATTTTCTTTATCCTTGCCGCCCTTCAACTCACTCGCCAACAAGCGATCGGCGTGGATCTGCCCAGCGCTGGCACTTCTACCCTACAAGAGCAGCAATCCCTGCTGGTGACCGTAGATGCCCTGGGCAAAACCTATGTGGATAGTTCAGAAGTATCCGAATCCCAGTTGTACCTAATCCTAGAGGGATACCGCCGCACCAATCCCGTAGGCATTATGTTGCTCTATGCCGATCGTAATGCCATTTATAACGATGTCATTAATATCTTGGATTTAATGCGATCCGTAGGGGGCAATCGAGTCGCCCTAGCCACCTTACCCCCCACCACTCAAAACAATACGGCCCCCGATGCGGGTGTCCCCCTCCAACCCCTAACCCCCAACCCCGATTCTCTTCAGCAATTTCCTAACACCATCCCCGGTCTACCCAGTGTCCCCGGTAAATCCAACCCCCCAGCAAAATATCCCCAATAGCACCCTACCGAATGGGACTTTGCCTGATGGGACTTTGCCTAATGGAACTCTACCCTTGAGCGGAGATTTTCAACCCGGAAATCTTCAGCAGCCCATTCCCAACATCGGGCCAGAACAACCCGCCCCAGGGGAATAAAACCAACCACTCCCCAACTCCTAATTCCCAATTCTTAATTCCCAATTCTTAATTCTTAATTCTTAATTCCCAATTCTTAATTCTTAATTCTTAATTCCCAATTCTGGCTCTCCTGAGAATAGGGTGAAAAATGTTCGCCTATGATACAAAACTTTCAAGCCTGATTTCTCAAAGCCTCAATATATAAAGGTTCTAGAGAATACAAGGGTATCTT
>DALYGI010000420.1:1600-3636 GCA_031971595.1 Prochlorotrichaceae cyanobacterium CTOTU29312 | reverse complement strand
TAACAGTTCTCTCCCTTGAATAGACCTCCACGCAAAACTAAATTGAAAGGCAATCATGTCATCGGCGGGAGAAGCAGCCCAACGATCTTGAAAGCTGGCAATGCGTTCTAAAATGACAGATTGATATTGAAACCAAGTCACTAAACCCACCACGATCGAGCCCAGGAGGATCGGAAGGAGGCGTTTCAAATTCATCAGTTGCCCGGTTAAAACTAACAACAGCATAAAGGAGGCGGGAACGAGGGCAAGGGCAATGCGTTGCCCACAAATTACCGCAGCCATGGTTACGGTACCCATGCCCACAAAACCCACCATTCGCCACCGCCAGGAGGGATCGGCAAAGGCACCAGCAAAGGTAATATAGGCATTGCCAATTAAAAACCATCCCCATTGCCAAGGGGCGACAAAGGGGCCAGGAAGGCGAATTACTCCCTGGGATGGACTATATACTAAAGCCCCTCCCACAAAACATTTCGCTTCTAGGGTTGCTTCAAATAAGTCACCGCCGCTGAGGTGATCGGTTCCCGCGCAGCGTCCGGTGGTTAAAAATAAATATTGAACTAAACATAACAGACAACAAACGATCGCTAGGAGTATGTGGACTCGATTGAAAATCCACAGTTCCCGCTGAGTGGGAATAATAATTTGTAAGAGAAAAATGAGGGGAGCATAACCAACTAAAACCTTCATACCCAGTATCCCTTGGGCAAACAAAGCCCCCCCTTCATTAAACTGGCGAGGAAGACTGACAAAGAGTAAGGATAAAATACAAAAGGAAACCAAAAGCCACAGACTGGGTAAAATGGATTGGGGTTTAAGAAAAGTCTGTTTTTTAGTACGGCTAATAGCCATGAAAATGCTTAAGAGCGCAGGCACATAAAAGGCATCTTTGGCTAACTGAAATAAGGCGTTCCCCCCCGCTAACCAGTAGGTGACCGTTCCCCCAAAGGGCATATAGAGAAAGAAAAACCAGAGGGCTCCCTGGGGGTGTCGCCAGGAGAGGATCATGGCAAAACTCCCTGCCCCTAGGGCTAAACCCACCTTGTCGCTAACGGCGAAGTAAAAGATCAGACCCAACAGACCACAGCCAATCCCTAGGGGGAGGGATTCCCCTAAAAAGCCAAGGCTGATTTGTACCAGGTGTTGCAACTGCTGGAGCAGGTTCGTTTCCTCTACCTCCAGCTTTGGGGCGGTGGCCACGCGGGCAGATGATTTCTGAGCCTGCCGGGGGTAAGTTCTGCTCATAGGGCGGGTTTGACCAGAGAAGGAGATCTAGAATCGGCGGTAGACCCCTTGCCCGCACGGGCTAAGGCTACCATGCCATACACTGGAATTTGGGCCTGTTGTAACACCTTTTGCGCGGCTTGGGCGGTGGCTCCGGTGGTAAAAATGTCATCTAGCAGCAGAATATGAATCGGTTTGCACCTGGGATTCTGGGGACTCACACAACAGCGCAGTAGGGCGGGGCTCACCTGAAAAGCTGCGGTCACATTCTCCAAACGGGCGGATTTGGATAAGCCAAATTGGGCTTCCGTTTCTTTAACGCGCAGGATTCCCTCATCCATCAAGGCTAGCCCTGTGTATCGGCAAAAGACTTGGGCCAACAGGGTAGCCTGGTTAAACCCCCGTTGTTTTAATTTGTGGGCATGAAGGGGAATGGGAACCACCGTGAGCCCCTGGGGTGGGGTCGTTCGTTGGGGGCGGGTTTGTTGCCAAGCTTCCGCTAACCAGCGTCCTAGGGGCAGGGCTAATTGGGTTTGCTGTTCATACTTGAGGGCAGCGATGGCCCGTTTGAGGGAATCATTGTAATGGCCCCAGGCAAAGAGGGGTAAGTCCTGATTCCATTCCTGATGGCAACGATCGAGGGGAAGGGCAGCGCTTTGGACTTGGGCTTGGCAACTGCTACACAAGGCTTTGGGAGCCGATCGCTGACACAATGCACAGGAACGACTGAGAAAAAGACTAAGAACCTCTTGCCAAAACCCCAGCATACCCTAAGCCTCAACCTCTGCCCGATCGTCTGTTTCTTCTTGAGC
>DALYGI010000420.1:0-1500 GCA_031971595.1 Prochlorotrichaceae cyanobacterium CTOTU29312 | reverse complement strand
GTTTCTTCTTGAGCGGTTCCCTGAGCCGTCTTCATCATTTCCACCAAGACAACATGGGCATCCTTAGAGTCCGCCAAGGGACGGGGAAAGGGGATCCGTAGGGGCTGAACCTCATCCGCGATCGTCACTTCGAGATCCATGCCCTCCCCATCAATTTTGAGCAAGGTGGCCGCCTCTGCGGTGGACAACGCCCCAAAATACTGGGCATAGAGCAACACCGCATCCCCATGATCCTTATTCATGTGCTTACAAATACGATCGCTGACAGCGGCGGTAATGGTTTCTGTTGCGTCGGCCATAGCTCATTCCCATGCTAAAAAGAACGTCCCTATCCTACCGCAATCCTGATCGACTCCCGACTTGTTTTTAGGTTTCCTGCCCCCTTTTTAGGAGGTTAGATCCCCCATTCTGCGATCGTTTGGGTGGATTGAACCAAGTGCATTCCCGCATCGGCAAACCGTTGAAAAGCTGCATTAGCCATATCCGTAAAGTCCACAACACCGGGGACAACCACGGGGGAAGAACAGTCTTCCAGGAGGTACACTTTTTGAGCAAGGGCCGGATCATGGGCTTGAATTTCTGTCAGAAAATGATCGATCGTCCAGGCGACACAATGGCTTTTCGCTTGACCTGCAATGATCACCCGATCGAATTCTAGAAGTCTTTCAATAAAACGAGTATTTTTCTCAGCAATAGGACGACCATCGGGGCCATCCAGTACCTCTGGTTGGAGGACGGAGTAATTTTCAGTTAACGGATTGCTCCCCTTCAATTCAAAATGGGTCTGACTCTGGCGGGCTAAATTATGAAAGAAACAAGCTTCTTCAAAAGCAGACACTAGGGCATGACCAATGCCTCCTAAAATGCTGTGGTAAGGCCAAATGGTGAGGGGATATTTACCGGCCTGATCAAGCTGTTGAACATAGTGAAGCGCATAGGCTTCTAAAGATAGAATAGATAAATCATTTCCTTTGGCTAGGCTGAAGGCAATGGCTGGGTTTACCTTCCAGATACCCGTTTCCATATCCCTGAGGCTAATCATCGTTAAAGGACTAGGATTTTCCCCGGCATCATTTACCCAAAAATGAGGATGAAAAATTTGGGTAACCGTGTGGGTATCCAACGTTGGAGCAATTTCCGTAATCCCGTCTAAATTGTGGTAAATAAACTCACAAAGTCGCACATTATCTTCAACCGCTCCCAACCCCGATCGTCCCCCCACAAAGAGTTCAAATCCAGGAATACAAAAGGTATTTTGGACATCGATCGCCATGAGACAAACGCGAGTTTGATCCTGAGCCGCAGGAGAAATTTGATACTGTTTTGCCCAGGTCTTCGCTTGTTCCGCACGATCGTGATAGGGAACGCGCCAGACTTCACCAACCCGATGAGGGTCAAAATGAGGGGGAAGTGGAAGTTTGCTGTTCATCGTTACCCTCGAAATAGGTGATTGTTGTAGCTTTAGAAATTATACAGCAGGTCGCCAGCCTGTGACTACTC
>DALYGI010000419.1:0-3637 GCA_031971595.1 Prochlorotrichaceae cyanobacterium CTOTU29312 | reverse complement strand
TGACCGATCTGTATGTATCTTGGGATGACTATCATCGGTTAATTGAACGGTTAGCCCTCCAACTGTACCAATCCGACTGGACATTTAATCAGATCGTTTGTTTAGCCAAAGGCGGTTTGCGGGTGGGGGATACCCTAGCCCGGATGTTTGATTGTCCCTTAGCAATTTTGGCCGTGTCCTCTTACGGTGGTCTAGACAATCGCCAACGGGGTTCCATTACCTTCAGCCGCGACCTCACCATGACCACCCCCAATCTGGGCAGCCATATTTTAGTAGTCGATGACCTCGTAGATTCAGGCATTACCCTAGAGCGCAGTCTCATCTGGCTCGATCGTCACTATGGGTTTTACATTCAAGAGATGCGTACCGCTGTGTTGTGGCAAAAATCCACCTCCGTTTACCAGCCCCATTACGCCGTGGAACACCTCACCCAAAGCCCTTGGATTCATCAGCCCTTTGAGCCCTACGAAGGCATGACCCCAGAGCGATGGCAGCATTTGCAGCAAAATATCCATTCCGAACCCTGTTCTGGACAAAGTGTGTTATAAGTAGCGCGACAACGCTTCGGCAACGCTTATCTATCCTCCCGAACTTGCCCCGTCGTTCCCAACCTTGCTCTCTATTTGACTTGTCAGGAGTCCTGTTTATGAAGTGGTTTCTCTCCCTGCTTTCAGGTTTTAGCCTAGCCGCTATGGTGGTTAGTGATCTGGGCGGTCAGGTTCAACCCGCTCAAGCTCAGCCAGCCTACGGTAGCTACATTGGTGCTGCGGTGGGTATCGGACAGCGCAATGAAGACAACGATAATCTGGACTTTACGGCGGTGGCTTCAGGACGCTACAAACTCCTAGAACTGCCCCTCTCCCTGCGGAGTCAGATTTTTGTGGATGCGGAAAGTTTGGCCTGGGTGCCCACGGTCTCCTACGACTTTCCCTTAACCTGGCAACTAGAGCCTTACCTGGGGGCTGGGGTTGTGTTCACCACCGATGGGAGCGTCGTGGGTGATAAGACCTCCTTTGTGCTTCAGCCTGGGGTCGATTATTCGGTTCCCAATACCCGGATGGTGATTTTTGGCAACGCGGTGATTGCGATCGATGCCTTTGATGGGGGCGATCGGTCTGGGGAAACGGCGGTTTCGGTGCAAACGGGTGTGGGCTACCGTTTTTAAGGATTAAGGATTACGACTTCTAAGGATTATCGCTTTAAGGATTATTCGTTTTGCCTTCTCTTGCCTCTCGGATCGTCAAATCCTTCGATCGGGCCCAGTTTGATCAACACCTCCAAGATCTGGAAACAGAATTGGAGAATTTTAAGCTGCGTTACCAGGACTTTCTGACAGATTGGGAACAGTATCAAACCCTGCAAGCCCAACTTCAGGCGACGGACACGGCTTCAGGATCAAATTCCCCCTCCGATTCTCCCCCCACTTCCGATCGGGCGGCCATGGACATGGCACTGGAATCGACCCTAGAGCAGGCCCACAGCGAACTCCTTCAAGAATACGATCGGTTGCAAGAGGGGTTGCAGAGGATTGAGACCCGTTGGGAAGCGCAATTTTTTTCCTGGGAAGGCTTCGGGACAGTATTTTGGCAGGTGGTACGTTTTCTAGGGTTAGGGCTTGTGCTGGGCTGGTGGTTGCGGGGGTGTGCCGGTTAGGAGAGGGATGATTCCCCCTAGGGCACAAACCCGATCGGAGGGATAATCCTGACGCAGTTTCCCAGGAGGGGCTTAGTGCTATTGCAAATCAAAATACCTAGAGTATGATACTCACTAATTCAGGGGTTTACATTTCCGAGTTTACATTTCCGAGTAAAGTCTTCTAGGTCACCATCCCCTTGGTTACCGTCTTAAATGACTCCCATTTACTCCTATTGACTGCCATTCCGACCTTATTCCCGTTAGCTGATTTTGTCTATGCTTCCTCAATCTATCCCTTGTCGTCTGACCCCTTCTTCCCGGTGGCATCGCCTGGTCGCAGCCCTTGGACTGAGCGTTTCCCTGATGGTTGCGGGGAATACCCTGCGGGAGCAACCGGCGGAAGCTCAACTGATGAGCGCCAACCCCAATCAAAATAATTCTGCCGCAGCCCTCTGGAGTTCCGCATCCTTCCCGGTGGAAAATTTTCAAGCTTACACCTCTCCCTTTGGGTATCGATCGGCTATTTCTGGGGGTGGGTCAGAATTCCATTCTGGGTTAGATATGGCAGCCCCTGAAGGGAGCTACATCCGTAACTGGTGGACTGGAGAAGTGGTGGACGTATCGGACAGTGGCAACTGTGGAACCTCCATTTCCATTCGTTCTGGAGGCTGGACTCATACCTATTGCCACATGAGTGGTGGTGTAGAGTTTGCGGGGGATGTAGCTTACCTCGTAGATCGGGGCGGCGGCATCCAGATACGGGTTGGCCAAATCATTCCAACGGGAGCCCGCATTGGTCGAGTGGGGATGACTGGCCGTACCACAGGCCCCCATTTACATTGGACGTTGAAATTTGACGGCGAGTTAATTGATCCGGCCCGTGTGCTGCGGGCCATGTACTCTGCCCAACAGATTGCCCGTGGTAGTGGGGGCTAGTCTTCAGGTCAGGACGAGGACACTCCAAGGGCGATCGTGCTTCAACTGTTGGACACGAGAAAGCGATCGAGCTTCATCAACCCCTGGCTGAAGTTGCCCCCGTTCCGCCTCATACCCACTAATCTCTTCCTTCAGATCTCGGATCTGTTGTTTAATCCGTACCTTCTCCTCCTGGGAAGCCAGGACGAGGGTCTTCTCCTTACCCGCCAATTGTTCGTATACCTTCTGCTGCTTCGGCACGACTAATTGCAGCAAATAGGCGTTGGGCATTGGTAGACGATCTGACAAGTATACGAGATTAAAACTATGCAAATAACTTTAGATATTCCTGATACCCTTGTGTCTCCATCCCAAGCAGACTGGCTTAGGGAGGTTGCCATTGCCCTCTTTCAGCAAGAGTTGATCACACTCGGTACGGCTAGTCACATTGCTGGAATTGCTCAACCAGAATTTCAAGAGCTACTCAGCGATCGTGGTCTCTATCTACATTATGGTATGGATGACTACAAAGCAGATATTGACAGCTTGCGGAGTAATAACTGGCGATGATTATCGTGAGTGATACATCCCCTATTAGCAACCTGTTAAGAATTGATCAGTTATTTATTTTGCAGAAGCTTTATAACAATGTGACCATCCCTCAACGAGTTTACCAGGAAATTTGTGTCTTGGAAAAATTTGGAGTTGATCTCACATTGCTGCAATCTACTGATTGGATTAATATTCAAAACCCTGTTGATCAAACATTAGTGGTTAATTTATTATCTGAGCTTGATCCAGGAGAGGCTGAAGCGATCGCATTAGCAATTCAGCTTAAAGCCGATCGTCTTTTAATTGATGAACGAATTGGTAGAAATATTGCACAACGTTATGGATTGAAAATAACTGGTTTATTGGGAGTTCTTGTTGCGGCTAAGAAAAATAATTTGATTCCTGAGTTGAAACCTATCTTAAAACAACTTATTTCTCAAGCTAAATTCCGGGTTTATCCAGACTTATATAAGCAAATTTTGGGAGTATCCCACTTTTGCAATGAGTACAATTGCCTAGAGACATTGCGGTGAAT
>DALYGI010000418.1:0-3637 GCA_031971595.1 Prochlorotrichaceae cyanobacterium CTOTU29312 | reverse complement strand
TAAATTATATCAAGAACGATCGCTACTGGTTAGCAGGAAAACTCGATTTTGAAAAGGCAAATGAAGTCCTCACAAACAACAGACCAAAACTCAGGAAATAACTACTCGAAAACCTCGGTCGTAGTACCTATTGCTTCGATCGTACCTGTTCCGCTGGAGGCAACGGCAATAGTCAGAACTGTAGCTCCACGAACCGCCACGCACAGCACGACGACTAGAATCCCCTCCGATGGTCAGAGGGGTTCCATCCTTCGGTAGTTCATTTGCATTCACTGTCCAGTTATCCATACACCACTCCCGAATATTGCCGCTCATATCGTAAATACCCAGTTCATTGGGTTTCTTTTGTCCCACGGGATGAGTTGTATTACCAGAATTATCCGTGTACCACCCCACTTCATCCAGGTTATTGCTCCCTGCATAGGTATAGCCCTTACTTTGGGTTGCGCCCCGTGCTGCCCATTCCCATTGGGTCTCACTGGGCAATTCGATCGTTTCTCCTAAGAATTGAGAAAGTTTTTGACAGAAAGCAATGGCATCAGGCCAGTTAACATTCTCCATGGGGCGTTCTAAGTCCCCCTTAAAAAGCGATGGATTTTTACCCATCACCGCTTGATATTGCCGCTGGGTTACAGGATATTTCCCTAGCAAAAATGGCTTCAGGTTAACCCGATGTCCCCCTTCCATTACTAAGGTTCCCCCCGGTACTGCAATCAGTTCTAATCTGCCGCCGTTGTTGGGTAAATCAAATCCTTTATTTGTCAGATTACTGACCCCAGAAGCAGGGCTTGAAGAAGGCACTGGAGAAGACGTTTTCGGTGTTTGAAGTGTTGCCACTTGAGAGGGGGCTTGCTCCTTCACCACTAAATACAAATCGCCAACGGTTCCCGTCACTGGATCCCGCTTGCCCTGTCCCTGTAGCCGTATCTGTTGCCCTACACTCAGTCCTCCGGGCAGGTTCACTTCCAGGCGTTTGCCATTGTCGTCCAGAACGATCGCTTTTTTCACTCCCCTCTGACGATCGCTAGCAGTAAGGGGTAAATCCTGAATGATGTCCAGTTGGGGTGGTTCCACTTCCACTACGGGCAGATCTAGGACGGGAGATGCCCCGGAAGTCTTTACTGGTGGTGTTGTGGATGTAGATTGAGAAGCGATCGGGGGAAATTGATCCAACTCTGCCTGTGTCCACACCCCCAACACTAAACCCCAGGTATCCACCGTCCACATTGCCAGATCAGGGGCTAATCCCCGGTGAGTTTCCAACCGTATAATCATATTGGCCCGCAGGCTGACGGGGATCGGATGGGGCTTCAGAAGTTCAGTGGTCACTTTCTCGTCGATCGCGGCTACCAGTCCCGCAATTTCCCGCTTGGAGCTACCACAAAGATCTCGCAGCATTCCTTTACAGCGCAGGGAGTCTTCTGCCAGGGAAGTACCAAAACGACGGATGAGATCGTGGAGGGTTTGTCTTGGGTCTGCCATGATGAAACCATAAGGGCTAAATTTCAGTTATCAGGCTCTAACCAGAATTTGTCCTGGAGAACGGCTGTAATTGTGCGAGGGTAGGGCCAGGATTCGGGAATCGGCCACTCTGGATAACGATCGCTTAATTCCAGATAAACTTCACGCCAGGCCCGATCGAAGCTTTGCTCCCAGATAGTCTTCAAGCTGGGTGTATCTTCCAGGGCAAGTCGTAAGCGTCGGCGCTGTTCCCGAATGGTTAACTCCCAACCATTGTAATTTTCCGATCGCTTAACGTAGGCTCGTTTAATTAAATGTTCGAGTAAAACAATCAAACGATTCAAAAACTCTTTTCGTTCCGATCGTCCCAAGGCTTGTACCTCTTCAATTAAGTTCTCCAGATCTAAGGCAGCAAAGTTCCCAGTTTTGAGTTGAGAAACGGTTTGTTCCACCCACAGTAAAAAATCCTGGTCATAAAGCGATAAGGCTTCGCCCTGTTCATTCCGCAAACCCTGTTGTTCTTTGAGTGCAGTTATGCTGAGATCCGGTGGGATCTGTTTAAGAGTTGTCATTGTACTACAAGGGGTAAAGGACAAAGTTTGAGCAAAAGCATTAACAATCCTACGGTTATATCATCATCACTTCCCTGGTGGAGGTTTTGAGAAGAATCCGGGATCTACCTGTGGAAAACGTGATTTTTGAAATTTTAAATCGAGCCCCCAAGGGGCAAGGAAAGGGTAAAGACCAAAGAGAATAGTGCAAAAGCACTAAAGCGTACAGCGCTACAGAGTCCTGGAAGAACGACACACAACTCGAAAACCGCCGAAGCCGTAACGAAAAGCGGGAAAGGTGTGGACGCGGCAGGCAGAGCGACAAAACCTAGCACTGACGTACCAAGAACCACCGCGCAACAGCCGGAAGCTAGAATTTCCACCTTGAGTCAGAGGCGTTCCATCCTGCGGGAGTTGCTTTACAATTTCTGTCCAGTAATCCTGACACCATTCCCAGACATTACCGCTCATGTCATAAATGCCCAGTTCATTGGGCTTCTTTTGCCCCACGGGATGGGTACCACTTTGATAGCCTTCGCCGTACCACCCCACTTCATCCAGGTCATTGCTCCCAGCGTAGGTGTAGCCCTTACTCTTTGTCGCTCCCCGTGCTGCCCATTCCCACATCGTCTCACTGGGTAAACTCACTGCATAGCCACCCTGACGTTTCAGGATTTGCGTGAGTTTGGTGCAAAATTCTTGAGCGTCGTGCCAGCTTACTTGCTCTACCGGGTTGTTTTGTCCTGAAAACTTGGAAGGATTCTGACCCATCACCGCCTGGTACTGGCGTTGGGTTACTGGATATTTGCCAATGTGGAAGGCGGGTAACTGCACCCGATGTCCCCCTTCCATCACCAGGGTTCCGGCGGGTACAGCAATCAGTTCTAACTTGCCGCCGTTGTTGGGCAAATCAAAGGAGAGGTTGCCTGTTCCGACAGGAGAACTAGGTTGCGGAGGTGGTGATGGTGGAGGTGCTTGTATCACCTGCTCCTTCACCACTAAATACACATCTCCCACGGCTCCCGTCACTGGATCCCGCTTGCCCTGTCCCTGTAGCCGTATCTGTTGCCCTACACTCAGTCCTCCGGGCAGGTTCACTTCCAGGCGTTTGCCATTGTCGTCCAGAACGATCGCTTTTTTCACTCCCCTCTGACGATCGCTAGCAGTAAGGGGTAAATCCTGAATGATGTCCAGTTGGGGTGGTTCCACTTCCACTACGGGCAGATCTAGGACGGGAGATGCCCCGGAAGTCTTTACTGGTGGTGTTGTGGATGTAGATTGAGAAGCGATCGGGGGAAATTGATCCAACTCTGCCTGTGTCCACACCCCCAACACTAAACCCCAGGTATCCACCGTCCACATTGCCAGATCAGGGGCTAATCCCCGGTGAGTTTCCAACCGTATAATCATATTGGCCCGCAGGCTGACGGGGATCGGATGGGGCTTCAGAAGTTCAGTGGTCACTTTCTCGTCGATCGCGGCTACCAGTCCCGCAATTTCCCGCTTGGAGCTACCACAAAGATCTCGCAGCATTCCTTTACAGCGCAGGGAGTCTTCTGCCAGGGAAGTACCAAAACGACGGATGAGATCGTGGAGGGTTTGTCTTGGGTCAGCCATGATGAAAC
>DALYGI010000417.1:0-3641 GCA_031971595.1 Prochlorotrichaceae cyanobacterium CTOTU29312 | reverse complement strand
TTGTATTTTATACCTTGTCCTTCACGCCTTTAAATTTCGCTTTGGCTCGATAGCCATCGACTCTAACGGATTCCGAACGACTGAGGATTTGGAAAGCCTTAGTAGACTACTGGCGATCGAATTTTCCGCCCTTTCGAGGACAGTCCCCAAGTCCCCAAGTAAAATAAAATAAAAAATAAAACCACTCAGGGGACTCAAGACAAGTTCAGAAACCAGTTCAGAATCTGAGCCCTTTAGTGGGTTGAAACTCTATGAAACTGTCCAGCCAGCAACTACAGACTGCTTAGACGATCGACCCCACGATCGCACTGTGGAGGTAACCCGCTTGGCGGAGGGCTTGTAGACAATTTTCTGCGGTCACTGAAGGAACCACTGCCAAGAGTCCCCCGGAGGTTTGAGGATCGAAGAGGGCTGGCCAGTGGGGATGTTTTTCGGGGTCTGGGGTAGAAAAGATAAAACGATCGTTCGTACTATTAATGCGATCGGCTAAATTCTGGGGATAGAGAGAACTAAAATGCCCATCAGACCAGCTTTCCACTGCTCCCGGTAAGAGGGGAATTGCGTCTAAATCTAAGTGCAGGGTCGCCGTTGTCCATCGCAGCAGTTCCGTGGCGTGTCCCCACAACCCAAACCCCGTGACATCTGTACAGGCCGTTGTCCCATAGCGCCGCAACACCTCCACCGCCGGGGCATGGCTCAAGACCATGGACTCCAGAGCCGCATCTAACCACGCAGCTTTAGCCTTTCCTTGTTTCTGCGCTACAAACAGCGTCCCCGTGCCGATCGCTTTGGTTAAAATCAGCGCATGACTAGTTTCTCCCGTCGCAATGCTTTGCTTTTGCCAGAGATCCCCCCGACTCACCCAACCATTACAGGTCAAACCCAGGGCTAGAGCCTCCCCCTCGATCGTATGTCCTCCCAGTAAACAGGCTCCCACTGCCTGAAGGTGTTGAACCACTCCCGCCAGTAATTGGTACAAGGTTTCTGCTTGAGGGCGAGGCTGTCCGTGGGGCACCGTAACGATCGCCAGGGCACTGTGGGGCGTAGCACCCAACGCATAGAGATCATTCAAACAGTGTTCCGTCGTAACCTGTCCCGTCATAAACGGATCGGCAAAAGGACTAGGGAAAAAATCTACCGTTTGTACTAGTAACTGCTGAGGACGACTCTCCATCACTGTCGCATCATCCCCACGATCGACTCCCACTACAATATCTGGCGAACTCCCCAGGGAGTCAGATTCAAGCCATCCCTCTCGGCGCAAACGTTGCAGAGTTTCTGCTAACACCCTATGCCCCACCTTAGAACCACAGCCAGAACAGTACATTTGAATTTTTTCAACTTCCCTCTTCCCTCTTCCCTCTTTCCTGTCCCCCATCCCCTGTCCCCTGTCCCCTGTTCCCTGTCCCCTACTCCCCATCCGTGGCGGTAGATTTTGAAACTTCGCCATAAAACGACGATCGATTTGATCCTTCCAGTGCCACAACCCCGCAGACAGGGGTAAGCCCCACCCTCCCCGTGAAGCGGCTGCCCGCCCTTCCCCATCTCCAATCAAGGCCAGGATAGCTTTCTGGGGCACAAAGGGACGGGGTGTTTTGCCCTGTAACACTCGCTTGAGATTGGCATAGAGGGGCTTGCCCTGACGCACCGCAAAAACTCCAGCCTTGGGGCGAGGGTGATTCTGCATGGTGGCAATGTCCCCACTGGCAAACACCTGGGGATGGGAACAGGACTGGAGGGTATCGGTAACTAAAATAAAACCCCGATCGTCCGTGGCGAGTCCCGACTCTGCAATCCAGGCGGGAGCAGTGGCCTGGGTTGTCCAAAAGACCCGATCGCAGGGGAGAGTCAGTCCGGCGGCAGTTTGCACCACATACCGGGGTGAGGAAGCGGTCACAGAGATCACCTGTTCTTGTAAATACACCGCAATACCCCGATCGCGCAGACACTGCTCAAAGGTTTGTTGCACCGTGAGTCCATGGCCAGTCATTAAGTGCGAGCCCCCATGAATCAGGTGAAACTGCACCGTTAACTGTTGTGCTTGATCCGGGGGTAACTGACGGGATAAACGCCGAATCCGGGCTTGGAGTGCCAACACCAACTCCACACCCCCAACCCCACCCCCCACGATCGCACAGTGCCAGGGATAGTCGGGCCGAGCTTGGATCTCTTCTAAAAAATCATGCCAGTGAGACAGAAACTGAGCTACGGGTTTAACAGGAACCCCCAGTACATCAGCTTGGGACTCCCCAAAGAGGTGATCCCCAGTCCCCCTGGAAACCGGTTGAAGTTGGGGGACACTCCCAATATCGATGGATAACCAATCATAAGTAATGGGGGGACGACGATCGCAGAGAACCTTCCCCTGAGCCAAATCTAACCCCACCGCTCGATCGAGGTAGAACTGGGCTCCCGCAAACTCCGCCAGATGCCGCAGATCAATATGACAATCTTCAAAACTGTAAAACCCCGCCAGGTGTCCAGGCAGCATTCCCGAATAAGGGGAACAGGAACGATCGCTGAGGAGGGTAATCCGCACGCCGGGCACAGGATTCATGCCCCACTGTTTTAAGACTAGGGCGTGGGTGTGTCCCCCTCCCAGTAACACTAAATCCGTTGTAATCATGGTTTGAGAATTAAGAATGGATAATGGATAATGGATAATGGAGAATGGTTGCTTAACTGAACTCACTGCTTGCCATGTTAGGCTTTTTGAAAATAGAGGTTTTCCCTAAGCCTATGGACGTTATTGTTGAAATCATTTTTGCCGACAAAAATACCGAAGAACATACGATGAATATGTGGAGTGCTGCCCAGGCTCTAACCAGCGATCAGAGCAGTATACACATCAGGATGGACGAGGAAACGGATCAGATGGAGGCATTAACTGTAATTTTTAAGATCAAAGAGATTGCACAATATAAGATCGTAACGGAGGTCTCTGATACCTTTAAGTTTTATAACCTAGATTATGAGGACATAAGCATTTCTTTTAAGTCCGATCGATCTCCTAGACCGCGTAGATTTTAGATCTTGATCAAGGCGTTTCTAAATATACATTCCTAGGTGAGCATCATCATAAATTTGTTCATTAATAACAACATTTTTCTTTACTTGTTCTTGCTTCTCTAACAGTTCAGCCAGTTCCATAATATTCACTTTAACTTCTGGAATAAAATCACCACAGTATTGGTTGGCTGCAACCGCTTGGTTAATCTTTTTTGGATAGCTTAATCCTAACTTATTCATAATTGTAATAAATTGCTCACGGGTACGATCGTTGAATCGAGGATTAAACCGTTTTTCTTCCTCGACAGTGGAAACAGTACGACCTTGGTAATCGTGAGCAGGATAAACTAAGATTTCATCGGGCAAGGTGAGGAGTCGTTGAGTCACCGTATCGTACAAAGTCCCTGCATCCCCTGATTGTAAATCCGTGCGCCCACACCCCCGAATAAGCAGTGCATCCCCTGTTAATAAATGGGTTTTATTAATCCCATAAGCCAGATGAGCATTTGTATGACCAGGAGTAGCGATCGCTGATATTTGGACTGAACCAATGGTTAAAGTATCACCGTCTGCTAGGGAATGATCTGCCGATTTAGCTGTTGCATATTGAGGAACAATAACCTGACTCCCTG
>DALYGI010000416.1:0-3661 GCA_031971595.1 Prochlorotrichaceae cyanobacterium CTOTU29312 | reverse complement strand
CTCCAATCCGTATTAAACCGATAGATTAGCACCCGATCGCAGTTGAGCACTTCTCGAACAGACGTTGTAGTGGTGCCAAAGATTTCCTCTAAATTTAAGGTCTGTCGCATTTGTCGAATAATACCAGCGATCGTCCGTTCCCGATCCGCCGTTTGCCGGAGGGCTAATTCCGTCATTTTGTGGGTCGTAATATCACTAATTGTACAGACAATCTGATCAATTTCCTGGGTCTGGGATCCAGGAGACAGCAAACATTGGGGGGTGACATTAATCAATAGCCAACGGCAGCACCCTTCGGGTAAAACTAACCCCAAAACCTCATTAAAAATGGGCTGACCCTGAGCGATCGATCGTTGTACTGGTAAGGCTTCAACGGAAATCCATTGGCCTTTTTCATCCACAAATGTACAGTGAGCGCCAAAGGGTTGAAGCGATCGTAATTGATGTTCATCACAACAGTTGAGCAAGCTTAAAGCCGCCTCATTAGCAATAATCACTTCCGCCTGAAGATTGGTGAGCAAAACCCCCACCTGCATTTCTTGAATCAGGAGCCGAAAACGTTCTTCACTGGCTTGAAGGTGCTGTTCCCGGAGGGTTTGTCGTAGTAATTGTTGTTCGTAAAGAGAGGCTAACAACGCCAAACTCAGCATTAATAAAGTCCCCACACCAATGGCAATGGCCAGCCAGGCCGGGGAACTCGGCTCCGCCTGCCCTCCTGGAATGGTGTGAATGTAGGTCGCAGCCATGCCCGTATAGTGCATCCCCGTAATGCCCAACGCCATCAACAGGGCAATAGCAGCCTTATTCACATTGGGTTGTGGCTCCTTCGCCCAAGACATTAAACCCAGGACAGAAAACGCTGAAACCAGAGCAATCCCTAGGGAAACTCCCACCAGAAAGGGGTTATAGTGCATCTCCCCGGTCATTTCTACCGCAGCCATGCCCGTGTAATGCATCCCCGCGATCGATCCCCCCAGGCATAGCCCGCTCCCCACCCAGGCCAAGCGATGCAACCGAGAGAGACTTAAAACTCCCAAGGCAATGCTCGATCCACCGATGGCCAAGGCAAGAGACAGTAGGGTAATTTCCAGGTTGTAGCTGACCGTCAGGGGCAGCCGCAGAGCCAACATCCCCACAAAATGGGTAGACCAAATCCCCGTCCCCATGGCCACCGCCCCACAGAGCAACCAACCGAGCCAATATTTACTCCGGTTTTGGATGTGATGCACCAAATCCAAAGCCGTATAGGACCCGATCATGGCGATCACGAAGGAAAGCAACACCAGAAAGGGATTATAGGCACTGGGGGCAATGTCCATGGGAATAACTCACGTAAAGATGCAAACACTAAACGATCGGGAAACGTCAAGAAACATTAAGAAACGATCGCCCTATCCCAAGGGAGCATCGAGAACGATCGACCATTGAAACCATCACACAGGACTGGATCCATCCGCCTGGATCCTAATTCTGTAACAAATCTTAAGAAAAGGGAAGTGGGGAGGGAAAGTGGGAAGTGGGGGAGTGGAGGAGTGGGAAGTGGGGGAGTGGGGAGTGGAGGAGTGGAGGAGTGGAGGAGTGGGGAGTGGAGGAGTGGAGGAGGGCGTTTTTAGGGTCTTCTTCCTTCTAACCTTCTGCCTACTCCACAAATCCACTACGGCCCGCATCTCCAACAAAATCCCCCCCTCGGCTCGAAGTGTTGTAAACTTTTAAAGAAATTGTTAAAGAAGCTCTATCCTCACTTCTATGTCTCTTCCTATTCGGAACGTTGCGATCATTGCCCACGTTGACCACGGCAAAACAACTCTTGTGGACGCTTTACTCAAACAATCCGGGGTATTCCGGGAAGGGGAGGCTGTTCCCGATTGTGTAATGGACTCCAACGATCTTGAACGGGAGCGGGGCATTACCATCCTCTCGAAAAATACCGCAGTACGCTACAAGGAAACGTTGATTAATATTGTCGATACCCCTGGCCACGCGGATTTTGGTGGCGAGGTGGAGCGGGTTTTGGGAATGGTTGATGGCTGTATCTTAATTGTGGATGCCAACGAAGGCCCCATGCCCCAAACTCGTTTTGTCTTGAAAAAAGCCCTAGAAAAAGGTCTGCGCCCCATTGTGGTGGTGAATAAAATCGATCGTCCCCAAGCTGACCCCCACGGAGCGATCGACAAGGTATTGGATTTATTTTTGGAATTAGGGGCAGACGACGATCAGTGTGAGTTTCCCTACCTCTTCGCCTCTGGCATTCAGGGCTACGCCAAAGATACCCTGGAAGATGAAGGGAAGGATATGCAGCCCCTGTTTGAGGGTATTTTGCACCACGTTCCGCCCCCCGTTGGTGATCCAGAAAAACCCCTGCAATTACAGGTAACCACCCTGGATTATTCAGAATATCTGGGACGGATTGTGATTGGTCGTATTCACAACGGCACCATCCGGGCCGGACAGCAAGCGGCCCTGGTTAAAGAAGACGGCAGCATGGTCAAAAGCAAAATTTCTAAGCTATTGGGCTTTGAAGGGCTGAAACGGATTGAAGTCGAACAAGCCAAAGCAGGGGAAATCGTCGCGGTGGCAGGCTTTGCCGATGCTAACATTGGGGAAACCATCACCTGTCCTAACGAACCCCAAGCCTTACCCCTAATTCGGGTGGATGAACCCACCTTACAAATGACCTTCTCCGTGAATGACTCTCCTTTTGCGGGGCAAGAAGGGCAATTTGTCACCTCCCGTCAAATCCGCGATCGGTTTATGCGGGAACTAGAAACCAATGTGGCCCTGCGGGTAGAAGAAGGGGATTCTCCCGATCAATTTTTGGTCTCTGGTCGGGGCGAACTGCACTTAGGGATTTTAATTGAAACCATGCGTCGAGAAGGGTACGAGTTCCAAGTATCCCAGCCCCAGGTGATCTACCGGGAAGTCAACGGCCAGCCCTGTGAGCCTTACGAATTACTGGTGTTGGACGTGCCCGAAGATTCCGTGGGGGGCTGTATCGAGCGCCTGGGTCAGCGGAAGGGAGAAATGCAGAACATGATGACCGGCAGCAATGGCCGGAGTCAGCTTGAATTTGTAATTCCAGCGCGGGGTCTGATCGGCTTCCGGGGTGAATTTATGCGCCTGACCCGTGGGGAGGGCTTAATGAGCCATAGCTTTTTAGAATATCGTCCCCTCTGTGGTGAAGTGGAAACCCGTCGTAATGGGGTACTGATCGCCTTTGAGGAAGGCGTTTCTACCTTCTATGCCATGAAAAACGCCGAAGATCGGGGAGTCTTTTTTATCCATCCCGGCACCAAGGTTTACAAAGGCATGGTGATTGGGGAGCATAACCGTCCCCAAGACCTAGAGCTAAACGTTTGTAAAACCAAGCAGTTAACCAACCACCGCTCCGCTACCGGAGACGAACTGGTTCAACTCCAATCCCCCGTGGAAATGGGACTAGAGCGTGCCCTAGAGTACATTGGCTCCGATGAACTCTTAGAAGTTACGCCGGAGTCTATTCGTCTGCGGAAGATTCCCAGCAAGAAGTTAGCCAAGCGCTAGAAAAATAGGGAATGGGGAATAGGGAATAGGGAATAGGGAATAGGGAATAGGGGACAGGTTATAGGGTTGAGTTTTGAGTTTTGAGTTTTGAGTTTTGAGTTTTGAGTTTTGAGTTTTGAGT
>DALYGI010000415.1:0-3661 GCA_031971595.1 Prochlorotrichaceae cyanobacterium CTOTU29312 | reverse complement strand
CAACAAAACGATATTTTGTATCCTTATGATACCGTTTGAATTTAAAATTGCTGCAGATTTACGGAGAAATCTTAAGCTATACTAGAGAGTCTAATTATATAAGAAGCCCTCAACGCACGCCTACCGAAATGCTAAACTGCTAAACTGACGGAACCTGCGCCCCCAGAGACTGATTACGAGGAGGTTCGCTAGTGGTACTCAGCCAATCCGAATTTGAAGAACTCATTACTGATCCCGAAAAATATATTGAAGGCGATATTACTTGGACAAAGGAGCGATCGCCCTGGTTGGGTTTTCGGGTTGAAATTACCTGTCCTGCGGGCTATCCCCTCGTTCTCAAAGGCAGCTACAATCCCTTTAATACCAAGCTGACTTATGCCATTATTCACTCCCAAGCAGGATGTATCTACAGACTCGATCTAGGGCAAGAACATCGCAACCCTAATGGCGAAAGTGTGGGCGATACCCATAAACACCGATGGGATGAACCCCTGCGAGATAAACAAGCCTATGTCCCCCCAGACATCACTGCCCCCGCCACTCAACCAGAAAAAGTCTGGGAGGAATTCTGCCAGGAGGCGAAACTAACCCATAATGGCACTATGGCATCTCCTCCCCCTCAACAACTCGATTTATTCCCATGACCACCGCGCCCTGCCAAATCATCTCGGATACCATCGGGCAACTCTACACCTGCTCCGAGGTCAACGGTTTTGTGCGGATTCGCACTCCCTACCTCTATCCCGATGGGGACGTGATCGACCTATTTCTCAAGATAGACACCCAAAGCCTCACCGATTTAGGCGAAACTTTGCGATGGCTAGATATGCAATCTTGGGGAAAATCCCTATCTAAAAAACAAGATTGGTTCCTTCAAGATATTCAAGTTACCTATGGCATCGAACTCTATGACGGGATGCTACTGACCAGAGTGCGGAACGACCTGGCAGAAGCGGTTACTCGGCTAGCGCAGGGGGCGATCGCTGTTGCCAATCTGTGGTTACTGAACAGAACCCGACTGACAGGTACCTTAAATGATGAAATTGCGGAACTCCTCAATGAGCATCGGATTCGTTACGAGCGAGATCTTAAAATGGTGGGACGATCGGCTCGTTCCTGGCGGGTAGACTTTCGCACCTGGCATCCTCGACGCAGCGCTCTAGTGGAAGTGTTGAGTACCGGAAATCGAGGGGCTGCTAACACCAAAGTTAACAATGCAGTTGCAGCATGGGTCGATTTGAACCAATTACAACTGCATACTGAACCCTTACGCTTTATTTCCCTCTTTGACGATAGTTCGGATGTGTGGAGTGATAGTCACATCAGCCAGCTTGCGGAGTTTTCCGAGGTTTGCTATGTGTCTAAACCGGAAGAGTTGATCGAGCAACTGGTGTCATGAGTTATTTACAGCAATGTTATCCTCAGCAAAGGGCTCTGACCAGCGATCGATCGCCTTAACTCCATCACTAGGGCGGCTCCCGTACCTTTAGGTTTTAAAATGAGAATTGCTAAAGCTATATTCGGTCTATAACTTATTCTTCATTTAGTGTTAAGCTTTCCAGGAGTGGTTGGAGTGCTGGTCAGGGCTGGGGTTGCCCCGCTAGGCTACTGACCAGGGCTAACCCATCCTTTGCTTAACTTGGATAGGAGGAGCGAGTAATGCTTCTAGATATAGCCAATGTGCCTTGGCGATCGGCCCTTCTGGGAGGCGTTCTAATTGGTCTCAGTGCCACGGTGTTGTTAGCCTTCAGCGGTCGTATTGCGGGCATTAGTGGCATGATTAATGGTGCTGTAACCTTTCAGCGATCGGAACGGTGGCGCTGGTGGTTTTTGGGGGGAATGCTTTTGGGGGGAGTGCTTTACGAATATGGGCTAGTCCCTCGCTTGGCCCTGGAGCAGACTCCCATCCGAGATTTAGCTCCAGTTTCTATGATCTTGGGTGGTCTCTTGGTGGGGATTGGTACTCGCATGGGCAATGGTTGCACTAGCGGTCACGGGGTCTGTGGGTTGGGTCGCCTGTCTGTCCGCTCTTTGGGGGCTGTGCTGACGTTTTTAGCCACCGCCATGGTCACGGTGTTTGTTGTTCGTCATAGCTTGGGAGGATTATTATGACATCCGATCGTCTTAAAACTTGGCTAGAGCCCCTGGTGTATCTCTTTTCAGGCCTTCTCTTTGGCTTTGGTCTAGCCCTCTCCCAAATGATTAATCCCGATCGGGTGTTGGGTTTTCTAGACATCTTTGGCCAATGGGATCCCACCTTGCTCTTTGTCCTAGGGGGAGCCGTGGGGGTAACGATCGTTAGTTTTCGGTTTATTTTGCCCCGTCTCCGCCCCCTGCTGGGATCCCAGTTTTACTTACCCACCGCCACTAAAATTGATGCTCCCCTCCTGGCTGGTGCTGCCCTCTTTGGCATCGGCTGGGGCATTGCTGGGTATTGTCCCGGCCCGGGTTGGGTTTCGCTCATTCTCAGATGCAGTAATCCCTTCCTGTTCCTGTTATCCTTCCTGATCGGCTCTTTTGCCTACAATGCCCTGGCCAAGGGCAACCTGACAAATGCCAAGGGGAAAACGGGGGCCTACGATTAAACCCTATTTCTCTTAATTTCTCTCCTCTTAATTCTTCTGCATGGGTAATTTCCAGTGGTGGGGCAGTGCGACTTCTAGCCTCCGCCTCACCCTGGTCTCATCCTGGGGAGCTTTTCCAGGTGGCTTTTTCTAGGGCTTGGGTAACTACCTCCAGACCTGCACCGGGTTTGCTGCTCTGTTCCGTGAGGTGGCGTTTCCATTGCCGACTGCCGGGTTGTCCGGCAAAGAGTTGCAAAATGGGGCGAATGAGGGTATGGAGCCGAATGCCTTGACTCAAACACCGATCGAAATAGGGCAGTAAATCGGTCACCACTGCTGCGCGGCTTCGGGGAGGTCGATCGCTGTGATAAAAAAGACGATCGCTCTCGGCAAAAAGATAGGGGTTATCGTAGGCCGCTCGGCCAATCATCACCCCATCAACGTGTTGGAGGTGGGTTTGGGCTTCATCCAGGCTAAGAATGCCGCCATTGAGTTCTATCTCTAACTGGGGAAAGTCCTGTTTAAGCTGATACACGTCCCCATAGCGCAGGGGGGGAATGGTACGGTTTTGTTTGGGATCGAGTCCCTTGAGCCAGGCTTTACGGGCATGAACACTAAACCGATCGCACCCCGCCGTGGCTACGGTACGAACAAAATCCACCAGATCCTCATACCGATCCCGATCGTCTATGCCAATACGATGCTTAACGGTTACCGGCATGGAGGTCGCTCCCTTCATCGCTGCCACACAGTCCGCCACCTGGGCAGGATTGGCCATCAAACAGGCCCCAAAATTTCCCTGCTGAACCCGATCGCTAGGGCAGCCCACATTCAGATTAATCTCCGTATAGCCCCACTCCTCCGCAATCCGGGCACAGTCCGCCAACTTCTGGGGATCATCCCCCCCCACTTGGAGTACCAGGGGGCGCTCCTCCGGGGAAAATCCCAATAACTTAGACCGATCGCCGTGCAAAATGGCCCCCACGGTCACCATTTCCGTATAGAGCAGGGTGTGCTGGCTAATGAGGCGCAGAAAATAGCGAAAATGACGATCGGTTCGATCCATCATTGGCGCGACGCTCAGGGGGTAGAGCATG
>DALYGI010000414.1:0-3670 GCA_031971595.1 Prochlorotrichaceae cyanobacterium CTOTU29312 | reverse complement strand
TGGCGCTTGGCAATCCATTCATGACGCATAGAAAACTCCACGAACAATCTAAAACAACAACAATTCCATAACAGTTCAACAAAAATTCAACCGGGGCAATAGCGTGTAACTATCAGGGTTGAACCGGGCGATGAACCAGGCAATGAAGCGGGTAAAGGGCGAGGCATTTATACCTAGAGATACCCGTTCAATTGGAAGGGCCTAGCCTTGGACAATTAAAGATAGCTTTCAGGATGGCTTAAAAAAGTTGCTTCCCTCCGCTGGTCTTAACCAGGCTCAGGTTCTAAGGGTATGTTCTCAGCCTGATCATGAATGGGAACAAAAATCAGGCACCCCCAGCTTAGAGTTCAGTGTACTCTAAGGTTGTTCGTTTCTGCTGAGGCGAGGCGATCGTTCCCCTGATAATCCCTGACAATTTTTCCGGGGGGAAATCCCTTTCTGGGCAAGGGTCTAAGGCTGGATCTACTGAAACCGCGTCACTCTTGAAAAACCACCTTCGGTTTTAAGAGATGGGGATCCGCTGGATAAATCTGCCCCAACCCAAGACACTCCCCCCCTGGATCGCACACTAAAACGGCTTTTTCTGCTTGGGATGATTCAGCCTGAGATAGTTCACCTTGAGATGATTCAGTCGGGCATGATTCAGTCTGAGATAGTTCAGCTTGAGATAGTTCACCTTGAGACAATAAGGAAATCGCCTGGCCGCGCTGCCAGCGTTGCAAATCCTCTGGAGCTAAAGAAACGATCGTTAAATGGGTTAGCACTTGGGGGGGCGTAAGGAGAACCCCTGCCCCCTGGGTCTGCACCGTTTCGATCGTCACACTCTCCCCTAGGTGAAAACCACTGCTCTGGGTACGAATCAACGCCGCTAGGGTGGCCCCCGTCCCCAAACGATCGCCCAGATCCCGCGCTAACGATCGGATATAGGTACCACTGCCACACTCCACCGCCAGGTCTAACTCTGGGTAAGGAGTTGTGCGCCAGTTCAGCACCCGCAGGGCATGAATTGTCACCCTCCGTTCAGGAACCTCCACCGCCTCACCCGCCCGGGCCAGCTTATACAGCCGTTTCCCCTGTACCTGAATGGCACTATAGCGAGGCGGCACTTGGGGAATAGTACCCACAAACTCCGGCAATACCCCTTCGATCGTTTTGAGGCTGAGCCCTTCAACCCCCGCCGTTTCCAGCACATCCCCCTCAAGATCATCCGTCGTAGTTTTCAGCCCAAAGCGAATGGTGGCCTCATAGGCCTTTCCTTCGGGGAGATAGGGTAACAACCGCGTCGCCTGACCCACCGCCATAGGCAACACCCCCGACGCAGCGGGATCCAGCGTTCCCCCATGGCCCACCTTTTTCGTCCTCAAAGCGCGGCGCACCTGGGAAACGCAATCATGGGAGGTACAGCCCAGGGGCTTATGAAAGTTGAGGAATCCTAGCATTAGCGCTTCAGACCTTCGATTGATGTGTTCTAATCTGTTCTCAGCACCTAAACAGCGTGTTAAGCGGCTTCAGCGCCTGTAGGGTTGCTCCAGACTCAATCCAGAGATGACTTGATAGTGCTTTACGTTGAAAGTGCATAGGGTTGCGTTATGCCCAACAGCACAGGCTGCAATCAAAGCATCAATCAAACCAACCTTGTGAGATAGATGATAAAGCGTAAAATCAGATAGGGCGCGGCCACAGTCCGTTTCAGTTGGCCAAACAATGGCTAACGGCGTTACAAGTTGTAGGACTTTACGCACCTGTTGCTTATTTTGAGCGTCCTGAATTAATTCCATCACCACAAAACCGGGAATCCTTGGCAGTTCTTCAAGAGAGGAAAACCAAGCCAGTGCTGGCCCATACCCACGCTGAATGTCAATCATGACATCGGTATCAACTATATACATTGGTTACCTAAGCCCGCTTAGTTTGGTCTCGCAACTTGCGTGCATATTCCTGACTATCAGTAATATCAGGTCGAGAGTTGATTACCCCCACACTTTCCCAGTAGGCAACCAGATCGAGCCCTGTTTTAGGGGGATTTTGCAGAAGAGTCCGGCAGGAGAGGACACGCAGAACATACTCCGCCAAAGGCAGTTTAAGCTCTGATGCCTCATGGGCTAGTTCCTCTTCCAAATCCGAAGGTAGATCTAAGGTGATGCTCATCGCAATGCTCTGCCCTACAAAAACTCCCGTACATCCGTCACCGCCCCAACGATCGCTGCTGCGGCCACCATGGCCGGACTCATTAACAGTGTGCGCCCAGAGGCAGAGCCTTGACGACCCTTAAAGTTGCGGTTAGAGGATGACGCACTCATTTGTCGCCCCTGAAGTTTATCCGGGTTCATGGCCAAGCACATGGAGCAGCCCGCTTCCCGCCACTCAAACCCTGCTTGCAAAAACACCTGATCGAGTCCTTCTGCTTCCGCCTGCCGCTTCACCCGCTCGGAACCCGGCACCACAAAGGCCTTCACCCCATTGGCCACCTGATGCCCTTTCACCACTGCCGCCGCTTCCCGCAAGTCACTAATGCGACCGTTGGTGCAACTGCCAATGAAACACACATCAATTTTGGTGCCCTGGAGCGGTGTGCCGGGGGTTAAATCCATATATTGGTAGGCTTCCGCCGCAATGGAGCGATCGTCCTCTGCCAGTTCTTCTGGGCTAGGAATCGCTTCACTGATGCCAATGCCTTGACCGGGGGTAATGCCCCAAGTGACCGTAGGCTCAATCTCTGCGGCATCAAACACCACCACATCGTCATACTGAGCATCCCCATCACTGGCTAAACTTTGCCACCAGACCACCGCCTTTTCCCAATCCGCTCCCTTCGGTGCAAAATCCCGCCCCTGGAGATAATCAAACGTGATCTGATCGGGGTTGATATAGCCGCATCGTGCCCCCCCCTCAATGGCCATATTGCACACCGTCATCCGCTCTTCCATGGTCATCTGGGCAAAGGTGGATCCAGCAAACTCGTAGGCATAGCCCACGCCCCCCTTCACGCCCAACTTACGAATAATGTGCAAAATCACATCCTTGGCATAGACCCCCGCCGCCAGGGTGCCATTCACCTCAATTTTCCGCACCTTCAACTTTGACAGGGCCAAAGTCTGGGAAGCCAGCACATCCCGCACCTGACTGGTGCCAATACCAAAAGCGATCGCTCCAAAGGCTCCATGGGTAGAGGTGTGACTATCCCCACAGGCGATCGTCATGCCCGGTTGAGTGAGTCCCTGCTCCGGTGCAATGACATGAACAATGCCCTGATTTCCCGAACCAATGTTATAAAACCGTACCCCCGTCTCCCGGCAACTATTTTCGAGGGCCTGCATCATTTCCTCCGCCAAACTATCCGCAAAGGGGCGGGCCTGATTTTCCGTAGGCACAATATGATCCACCGTCGCCACCGTGCGTTCGGGGAAGAGCACCTTGAGATTGCGTTCCCGTAACATGGCAAACGCTTGGGGGCTGGTCACCTCATGGATGAGATGCAGACCAATAAAGAGTTGGGTTTGCCCAGAGGGGAGGGTTCCAACTTGGTGTAAGTCCCATACCTTGTCAAAGAGTGTCCCTTGGCTCATAACGATCGTCCTTGAAAAATCCACGGTGGCTTTGGATTTCTGATCATAGCGCGGAAGGGGGCGGTGGGCACTGGGAAGTTTGAAGTTTGGACGATCGTCTTGAC
>DALYGI010000413.1:0-3727 GCA_031971595.1 Prochlorotrichaceae cyanobacterium CTOTU29312 | reverse complement strand
GGCTTTGTCTATGAACGGGTTCCCCACATCACCCTAAAGTCGATCGCTAATAACACCGAAATTGATGTGATTTGGGATAAGTTTCAGCCCCAAATTCAAGAAGCACTAGACCAACTCAATGCTGCTCTCAACGGTCACAAGACCCCGTACAAAGTCACCACCGGGGGCAGAGAAGGCAAACTGATTAAGTTCGATAGTCCGGGTACGGTTAAACTTCCCTCTGGAGAAGAAACCCCTGCTAATGCCCTCCTAGATTGGGAAGTGCCCAGAGAAGCCCCCACCGATTGGCCAGCCTCCACCCATAAACCCCTAGAACAATTTTGGAAGGCGAAGATTGCCCGTCAGAAAGAGATTGATAAATCGATCGCTGCTAAAGCGGATCAGGAATTTCTCTACGACAAACCCTACGAAGCCAACAACATCGTGCGGGTAGCAGGGCCATTCACCGTAGAGAGCCTTTCGCCCCATCAGGTCTTAGTGGTAGACCAGGACGATAACTTAGTAGATCCTAGCCAGAAGAACGATCGCAGTGCCGAGGAAACCAACTTTGTGGATGTGATTCTGGAAACCTTGAAAGTGGCAGGGGTGCAGCAAGCCCACAAGGAAAACAAGATTGACTTCACATCTTTAACAGGTTTTCCAGGGAAGTACATCTGTGCAGAAGGTACTTATCTAGAAGGAGACACCGAACGCCGTGCAGGAGTGTTTATCGGCCCAGAGTTTGGAACCGTTGGACGGGCAGACCTAGTAGCAGCGGCTCGTGAAGCGGGGGAGGCAGGCTTTGATGTCTTGATTAGCTGTGCCTTTAGCTATGATGCTCACTCCGCAGATTTCACCCAATTAGGTCGTATCCCTGTCCTGAAGGCTCGGATGAATGCTGACCTCCACATGGCTACAGACTTGAAGGATACCAAGACAGCAAACCTGTTCTGCATCTTTGGTGAGCCTGATATTGTAGTGGCTAGTGAAGAGTGGTTAGTGGATAGTATGGGAACAATGGTTGCACCTTATGAAATCTTTAAAATCGTATCAGGACTTGAAAGTTTGGCAGAAATCGATCGACTTAGCCGTACAGATTTATGGCATTACGCGGAGCTTTCCTGCCGAACAGAGATTTGGGATTATATCGCAAATGCGGCGGGCATCAACATCCATTCCAGCCAACATTGCGGAGGGACAAGCACGCCGGACAACTGGAGAATTTCTTCAGTTTCTTGGGATTGCGCGAGGCTCCTTGGGGGAACTGGAAACCTTCCTAATCTTATCCGAAAAATTAAACTATCTCACCAAGATGGACTCCGAGAACTTATTAGCCAGCTATGCGGAAATCAGCAAAATGTTAAACGCACTCATAAAAGCCCTGGAAAAGGAGAAACAAACCCCCAAAAATCCAACTCATCCCTAACCCCTAGCCACTCTCCACTAGCCACTAGCCACTATTCACAAATCACAATTCACGGCGTTGATGTATTCCATCCTGGTACAGGGGAAGTGCGATCGAGCAATGCTGACGAGATTGCCTGTTGGTTCATCGACACTGACTACAACGAGGAAAGCTTCTTTGTCCGCCATGCCTACTTCCTAGGGGCAAATGATCCCTATAAATCTCTCAAAACTACCCTCAAAGCTGAGATAGACGAGGAAGCTTGGTCAACTTTACACAGTGATACTTCCAGACCTTTTAATAAACCCAAGTCTGGCAGGATTGCCGTGAAAGTCATCAACCACTTGGGGGATGAGGTTATGAAAGTGTTTAGTGTTTAGTGTTTAGTTTTTAGTTTTTAGTCATTCTAAGGAATTAGCCATGCGAAAAACAATTATTGAATACACATCTGTCTTGGATGCTTTAGTGGCAATTGTAAAGCAATTAAGCATTTATGAACTCAAATATCAGATCAGTTCTGAGGATTTTTTTAGCCAATATCAACGGGGCGAAACCTCTGACGAGGAAGACTTTGTTGAATGGTCAGGTTACTACAAACACTATCTCACTTTACATCAAGATCTAGAGAGAAAGCTTCAAAATGTCGCATAATGATCTTTCCAGCTTTCCGCATCATAAACATTTAGTACATACCATTATTGAGTGTCAAAAGCCTACTCTAGAGGAAGTTTTACAAGAAATTTTATCCTTTGATTTTACACAATAAACCTATGGAATTCCGCATCTCTGATACCTTCACCGACAGCCTCTCTAAGCTGACTGCTCAGGAACAGAAAGCCGTCAAAACCACCGCCTTTGACCTGCAACTGAAGCATTTAAAGTGGATGCTCATTGGTTTGATAGAGCAAACGGCGTAAATTCACCAGTCCAACACGATTCAATTGCAATTTCTCCACGGTAGCTCTCCCCACAGGAGTGATCCCAATAACCTCCGCGTAATCTTCACTCCATTGAAAATGTTCAGTCCAACAATCTTGTCGTGGATGGTACAAGGAAACGACGGTCTGACTAACGGGATCCAATGCTTCGGTGTGAATATATTTACGGCCATTGCACCCCTGACAAGCAAATGCCAAGTTCTCTAACTCACTCTTGCCACCCTTAGCGATCGGCTGGATATGCTCAATGGCAAAGGGATCAGGAGAATAAAGCGCTTGAGATTGACAATACTCACAACAATATTTAGCCCGTTCTGCTACCTGTTGCCGTAGCTTTGGACTAACGTGACGTTCCGACATTTTGGTAAGGAGCGAGATCCAGTTCTTCGATTAACCTAGCGATCGAATCTCCCCGGTCGCGGGCCAGTTTTGAAAGCGCTTCAATTCGCTCCAGGTTAAGGGCCTCAATATGATCCGCAATACCCAAAAGGGTTTGGTGTTCTTCGGGAGTGAGGCTGCCTTCCGTCGCTTTATTCTGAAGCAGTCTATAGTGAGTCCAGTTTACCGCCGCAAGGCCCTGAGCGATCGGCTGAAGGGTCGCTAGTTCTTGGACAGTCAGAGGTTGGCGAGGCTGGCCTATATAGATAATGAATTGTAGGCTTTGTTCGAGGAGTTGAAGGGCATAGGTCTCGGTCGGAAGCCCCTGCTGTTGGGCAGCCCGTTTAAGTTGCTGTTCTAAAGCACTGGGGATGGTGATGTCTAGAGCCATGAAATCTATGAAATAGACAGACTAGATACCGTTTACTTTACATCATCCCGTTATTTTCGATCAAAGCCATCGAACTATCCTGTCAGTTGTTAAAATAATCTAACATCGCCCCTATCATTCAGGTACTCTAAAAACCAAGATGTTAAATCTAGAGTCCATTCAAGCCTATCGTGAGCAATCCGGGTTATCCCAATCGCAACTGGGCGATCGTCTTGGGGTGACTGGCCAAACCGTTGCCGCTTGGGAAAAAGGCGATCGGGATCTGTCCGTTGCCCAGTTACTCCGCCTAGCTCAAGTATTAGGCATTCAGGTAGAATGCTTCTTGTCTGGGGCATCTGTGACTAGAGTATGTTTACCAGAACAAAGTACTTTGCCAGAAGAAAGTAGCCTTTTATTTCGGGCAGATGATCCCGCAGCCCTCACTCACCTCACCCGTTTAGAGCGTTTAGTTTATCTCGCCCTACTCAGAGAAGAAATTACCCTCTAGGGCTGCTGAAATTTTAGGAAAACCTTTAGTTCAAATTCGGACTGTTTTTCAGCAGTGGTTGGAGGAAGGGAAACATTGATTTTGCTTGCGGATGCTAGCCTTCTTATTGATCTAGATCAGGTTCAGGGACTTCATGTTTTAACAAAACT
>DALYGI010000412.1:0-3729 GCA_031971595.1 Prochlorotrichaceae cyanobacterium CTOTU29312 | reverse complement strand
CGCAATGTTGAGGTCGGCAAGGTTGGCTGTCGCTGATCTGCACAGAAGAGGGCAACGACACGGTTTTGGGTGACACGTTCGGGACGGGGTTGTTCTGGCATGGAAAAGTTTTCTAGGACTGGCTCTGAGGCGAAACTATAACCTTGCTATTCAATGATTTCATCGTAGGGGGCATCATCATGGTCTTGCCGCTGTCTCATCGCTGTCAGGATAGCTTCTAGAGGGATTGGGTCTAGCCACTGATGGCGATCGCGGGTGTAGTCACCTTGACCAGGGGTAAAATGCTGGATAAACCGAATGGCATCTACGACTCCCAGGGAATTGACTAAGGCTTGATAACCTTGTCGGATGATTTCTTGCTGTGTTTTAAGCATTGGTATTATCCTCGATTTGGGTCATTTTAATCAACCATTGAACGGGGTTGTCGATTTTTACCTGAATGAGTGGGATATTGTTTTGAGCTTTTTTAATGAGCCTATCATCAGTAGTCAAAAAGATTGCCTGAGTTTCCAAAGCAATGCGGGGCTGGGTCTGATCGTCAAAAGGACGATTTAGGCAACAGGCATCTAGATAAATTCGGTAGTTCTGACTCATGCCAACCGTATCCTTCCGGTGAGGAGTTCTTGCATCATACCCTGCTTGAGGGCGCGGGTTTTGTCGCGGCGTTGCTCTAGGGCGGCGATTTCGGCATCCATGTCGGAGAGGATTGTGGCGATCGCAGTTTGTTCGGGAATGGGGGGTAAAGGTACTGAATAGAGGCTTACAACACTCCAGTCAGAGCGGGGCATATGAGTTCCGTAGGAATTGCTTGCTATCTCCACAAATTGATCAGTCTTAATAATTTGAAAAAGAAACTCAGCCGTTATTAAATCAGCATTAGGAACTAACACCCAAATCTCGGTCGAACAAACACCAGACCGATTGGCTAACCAATACTTGCGGAGATATGCGCGAAGTTTTCCAAAAAGTACGTCTCCAGGACTAAATACAGATTTAATCGACGAATGTTCATTGGTGGTTGTACTGCCAGAAAGCATCCCAGTATTAGAAGTAATATGCTCTAGTTCGATGCAAAACTCTTGAACTCCGGTGTGTTTTGGATCAATCCTATCTCGTCGGGTAAATGCTACTTTGCCGAAGGTCTTCACTTCCCAATCGCCATCAAACCCTGGCAGGCGGGTCTTACCCGTGAGGAGTTGCTGCATGGTGGCTTGTTTGAGGTCGCGCTTCTTGGCGATGAGGCGATCGATCCCAACCAGTAGCGCATCCATATCGGAGAGAACTGTGGCGATCGATCGTTGTTCATCTAATGACTTTGGCAATCCTAAAGGGCAGGAAAGAACATCACTTTTACGGAGATTTGTCTGCTTAGCACCATCATCAAAAGCTAAATAATAAGGGTGTCTATCAAGCTTGTAGAAAAGGAATTTCCCGTGAATACTACATGGACTCAGAATGCATACACGTTGATTGACCGTATAGGTGTTATTGCTCTCAACCCAAAAACATTTTGCAATTGCTCTACCATTGGGAACATCACTCATCACCATCAATACATCATCTTTTTTAGTGGGACAGAAGCAATTATCACAGTACTTTCTACTGAGACCTTCAGTTGAGATAAATCTAGAGTTAACGACGATAAAGCCGCCTGAATCATTGATGCTTTGCTCGTGAGCTACTCCATTTTTATAGATCACAACTTTTCCAATTTTTATTACCTCCCAATCCTCTGGGATAACCCCCACCTCAGTCAGCTTGTACCCCTTCGGTATTTGGTCATTCATGGCTAATCTCTAAACCGCCTCTAGCATAATTTTTTGCAAAGCATCAGGGCTACGCTGGCTCAGAAACAGCATCTCAATCCCGATGACTTTCCCTTGAGCATTAAAATCCAAAATGATACCTTCACTCACCTCCTCCGACTCCACAATTTCCCCATCATCGAGGCGAACATAGAGCGCATCATCTTCCTTGTGAACCACGATTTTCATTTAACCCTCCGATCAAAAAAGACAGTAACTACTCGCTGAGGACTCCCATTGGGATTAATCACCACCCGCAACCAACGATCGCCAAACTCTTGGATTTTCTTAAGGTAGTGTGTATTGCCATAGCTGTCGGCTCCTACAATTTGGCGATCTGGGTCGGATAAGGTTTGATTTAGCCATTCCATTTTGATTTGCCTTTGATCGAGTTGAAATCGTGCATGTTCCGAAAGCCAAACTCCACGATCGCCATCCTCTGGGATAACCCCCACCTCAGTCAGCTTATACCCCTTGGGTAATTGAGAATTAGTCATGTTCACCCTCCATCTGCCAAATTTGACCCAACTCCCGCCGCAGTTCCTCCTGATTCGGCAAATAAAGCTGATACTTTTGCACAAACAACTGACTATTCATCTGATAGGTCGCATACTCCACCAGCAACTCATCCTTACTGCGCGTCAGAATAATCCCGATCGGTGGATTATCGCCCTCAATATTTTCCTCTGCGGCAAAATAGCCTAGATACAAATTCATCTGCCCGATATCGTAATGGGCAACCTCATTAATCTTGAGGTCGATCAACACAAAACACCGCAAAATCCGGTGATAAAAAACCAGATCCACCCGATAGTGAGTATTGTTAATCGTAATCCGATATTGCCGTCCCACAAAGGTAAACCCTTTGCCCAACTCCAATAGAAACGGCTGGAGATCCTTACCCGCTGCCAGCCGCAAAAATAACGCCGCCTTTTTCTGTCGCTTCAGCTCAGGCACAGACCAACGTTCCAACATTGCCTGCTGCTCATAGAATCCTCGCTCCACAGGATCGTCAATCTTCAACAACTCAACATAATGCGACCAACTCAATAAGTGAGAAGGCTTCTCACCGATTGGATAGCGTAAATAAAACAGCCGCATATAGGTCAAATTGCTCCGACTAAACCCTTTGCCATGACGCAGCGTTAAATCCCTCGATAGATTGCTCAGCAAAGCCTTGCCATACTCAGCCTTCGCCTCTCCCCCCTGCTCAAACTCCACGATCGACTGCCCAATTTGCCAATACGTCTCTAACAACTCAACATTCACCGCCTGATGAGCGCGAACCTGCCCCAAAGCGTAGACATCGGATATCTTCACCAAAAGACCTTGATAGCCATCGGCTGTACTTAATTCCATACCGCCCCCATCTTCTTCAGGTGTTCCTCCACCCGTGCCGAAAGCGTTTCCACTTCCGCCACCAGCTTCGGCAGTGGCGTAGCATACCGTTCCGCTAGTTGGCGAATCCGTCCCGTCAGGGTCTGGGACACCCGATCGAGTTCCCCCTGCACCGCAACGGCCAGGGTGGTCAGCCACTTGTCCCCCACCACTAGGGTTTTAATCTCCTCCTCCGTCAGTTGGCGATATTTCTCGTAAGCAAGTTGATCCAGGGCCGCTTCCGCTTCCCTAATGGCCTTTTTGTAATCTGCTTCTTCCGTGTTGAGCTTTAGCCATTGCTTCAGCACCGCAGCTTCCTCTTGGGCTTCTTTGTCCCCCTTGATCTCCTTCAGTCGGGCATTCACCTCCGCCTTGTTGATTTTCTCCAAAGCACCCAAAACCCCATCCTCGCCGTCGTGTTCCTCTTCCAGTTCCCCCAGGCTGGCCGTGATAGCTTCCAGTGACCCCTGTTTTGCTTCGATCGCCGCCTGTTCCGAGACAAAATAACGGGACACAATCAACCGCTTCGGCACCAGGTCACAGGCCC
>DALYGI010000411.1:0-3729 GCA_031971595.1 Prochlorotrichaceae cyanobacterium CTOTU29312 | reverse complement strand
TGAAGTACTGAGATTTAAGTTTGATCCATCGCACCTCCGGTTAACCCTTATTTTTCCTAGAGAATTCTAAGGATTGTCTTAATTCTAAACTTGACCTTAAGACAATCTGGATTTTGTCAAGGATTCGCTAGGCTGATTTCAAGATCTTTAGGATTATCCTTGGGAATCTAAGCAAACTCTATACGGTTTCCACCATGAGCCAAAACCAGTCCACGCCATCTTCCCAACCCCGGAGCAGTTTTATCTTAACCATCCTCCTGCTAACTCCCCTGATGGCTGGTGTGGTAATTCTAGGGAGTATTTTAGGACTATTTCGTACCTTAGAGTGGGCTCTTCAAGATCAGTTTTTTATTTTGGAAGCAAAGGAATCCAAGGACGATCGGATTGCCATTGTGACCATTGATGAATCGGATATTCAGTTTCTGGGTCGCTGGCCCATGTCCGATGAGCTACTAGCAAAGGTGATTCGTAATATTAGTAGTCAAAAGCCCCTTGCTATTGGCATGGATCTGTACCGAGATTTGCCCGTGGAGCCTGGGTATAAAGAACTAGAAGCGGTGTTCTCAGAAACCCCAAACCTAATTGGCATTCAAAAAGTTGTCGGAAATCCGATTAATCCCCCCCCTCTTTTGGCTGAAAAAGAACAAGTAGCAGCTAATGATTTAGTTCTCGATCCAGATGGAAAAGTCAGACGTGGCTTGATGCTCCTTCCCTTAGACTCGGATGATAATTTTATCGAAGGCTTTGGGATACGGATGGGCCTTATTTATTTGGAGGAACAACAGGTAGAGTTTCAGGATGGACAACTGAATTGGGCCCATCGCCTGCGCGAGAACATTGACACCTTTCGGGATGAAAAAACCAGTCCAGGTTCTTTTTCCTATAAAGGTTTAAGTACGATCGCTTGGTTGTTACCGGATTGGCGTTGGATCTATCAAGTGGGACAAGCCCGGTTAATCCCCCTCTCTAGCCGAGATGGTGACTATAGTTTTAGTGATGTGGGGGGGTACCAAATTCTGATTAATTATCGCAATAGTGAAATATCTGAGAGTTTTCACACGATTTCCCTAGAGTCTGTCTTAAAAGGTGAAATTCCTAACAATTTATTTACCGATCGTCTTGTATTTTTGGGTGCAAGAGCCCCCAGTTTAAATGATAATTTTGCAACCCCTTTCAATAGTACATTGCAAAATACTGCGGCGGATTATATGCCTGGTGTGGGGATTCATGCCACCCTAGCCAGTCAAATTATTAGCGCTGCCCAAGAGGGTCGGCCTTTGGTACGCACCTCTCCCAAGTTATTGAATTGGCTCTTAATTTTAATCTGGTCTGGTTATAGTGTGACGATCGGAACCCTCTGTGTTCAGAATACCTGGATTCTGCGGGGAATTACCAGTTTAGTGGCGGGGGGAGGGATCGTTATTGCGATCGGTTTTGTGGCCTTTCAAGGTGGATGGTTAGTCCCTATTTTTACTCCCCTCGTAGCGATTACGATCGCGGGGGTTGTGAGCATGGGTAATGCGTTATGGGCGGACTTAAAACTGTCTTATAAACAGTTAGCGGAGTATGCTCAAACCCTAGAAGATAAGGTACGAGAACGTACCGCAGAATTAGAATCTGCCAATGAAGAAATTTCGCAGTTAAATGAAAAATTAACGGATGAAAATCAACGGATGAGTGCAGAACTCGGCGTGGCACGAGAGATGCAACAAATGATTTTACCAAAACCAGAGGAACTGGAAACGATCGAAGGTTTAGACATTGCTGGCTTTATGGAACCAGCGGACGAGGTAGGGGGAGATTATTACGATGTCTTTAGTAAGGATGGCATCGTGACCCTCAGTATTGGAGATGTAACGGGGCATGGTTTAGAGAGTGGTATTTTGATGATTATGACCCAAACGGCAGTGCGGGCGCTCAAAGAAAATCAAGAAGTTGATCCCGTTCGTTTTTTAGATGCCTTAAACCGTACCCTCTATAAAAACGTGGAGCGGATGCAAAGTGATAAAAGTTTAACCCTAGTAGTTTTGAATTACGACGGTGAGCGACTCAGCATTAGTGGTCAACATGAGGAAACTCTTTTAGTGGCGGCTGATGGAAGTGTTCAGCGGGTTGATACGATGGAATTAGGATTTCCTATTGGTTTAGAGGAGGAAATTACAGACTTTATTGGCCAACAAAGCTATGTTCTTAAACCCGGTGAAGGGATTGTCTTATATACCGATGGGGTGACCGAAGCAGAAAACCTAGAGGGTGAACAATACGATCTCGATCGTTTATGTGCTGTGGTGACCCAAAGTTGGCAACGATCGGCCACGGAAATCAAGGATACTATTATTGCCGATCTTAGAGCCCACATTGGCAAACAAAAAGTTTTTGATGATATTACCTTACTGGTGGTAAAGCGAAACGCAGATTCTAGTATGGATGGCGATGATGTTCATGATGGTGATGGTGATAGTGATGATGTCATTGTTAATGATGCGAATGTTGATTCTAATGCGGAATTAAACACGGAACTTAATGCTGAAAATGCTGAATTGGACGCTGATCTAGATGCGGAATTAGCCCCTAACCTAACATCCACCTTAATTACAGAACCACAACGGGAGAGTGACTCTGAGGATGGTTCTACTCCTGAATCTGTTGAAGATATAGAAGTAGATTTTCCTGAGGTTTTTGGAGACTTCCGGGAAGATTTAGTTGCTACCGCTGAAGAGGAATTTTTACAAATTGGATTTGCCCCCACTTCAAAGCCCATCGAGAATCGCTGGCGTAATCATGGTTTATCGGCGGATTTTGTAGCAGATTACCTGTCCACCTTTATTCCCATGGGGGATGAAAGTCCTCAGAATGTCGATCGTCAAGCAACCCTCAAAAGTTCTGTCAGCTACATTGCCAATGAGTTGATTGAAAATGCCATGAAATTTAATGATCATCAATCCTATATTGTGCAATTTAGCATTCGTCTTTCAATGGAATCTGATACCCTCCACGTCATCCTTCAGGTGAGTAATAGCCTAACCTCAGAATCAGCCCGCAAATTCAAAGCTTTTATTCGAGACTTCCTGGCCATCGATCCCCAGGAATTTTATATCAATCAGATGGAGGCCAGTGCGGAGGATGACAGTAGCACCGCCTCCGGGCTGGGGCTAGTAACCATGGTGAACGATCATGATGCCACCCTGGGCTGGAAATTTGAAACCGTTCCGGGACGCTCCCCCCACAGTCAAATTCCGATCGTGACTACGATGGTACAACTTTCGGTTTAGTGTTGAGGTAAGATGCTAGACAACTAGCCGAGGTTTGAAGCAGACTTGGATCTGACTTTGCATCTCTGGTCAAGAGTAGCCCCAGTTCAATGAAGTACTAGGAAATGCCCATGACTGAAATTACCGACGAAAAATATGTCGTTAAATGTGATGACGAAACTGCGACGGTTACCTTTCAAGGCTCTTTACGCCTAGGGGGGCCTGCGGAATATAAGCCGATCGCTGATTTGTTGAGTGCCTTAGCGGATCAAGAGCCAGAATTGATTACCTTAGACCTGACTCAACTGGAGTTCTTAAATAGTTCCGGGATTAGCACCTTGTCTAAGTTTGTCATTGGGCTTCGCAAAAAGAGAAGTACTCAAGCGGTTATTATTGGCTCAAATAGCATACCTTGGCAGGGTAAATCTCTGAAAAATTTACAGAAATTGATGCCCGGATTAAAGCTTGAATTAGTTTA
>DALYGI010000410.1:0-3746 GCA_031971595.1 Prochlorotrichaceae cyanobacterium CTOTU29312 | reverse complement strand
CACTGACGGGAATGCTGTTGAGATCCGTTGCCCCGTGATAGGTGTTGATATTGCTGCCAAACGATCGTCCGTTAATTTGAAAACTGGATTGATTAATCGAAAATCCGCGCAGAAAGGTTCCAGTGTGAATGTCAGCCCCGAAGCCATAATCATTAATGGCAAAACCCGGTAGCGATCGAAGAAGTTCTGCGGTACTGTTCGGATTTTGGCGTTGAATTTCTGCTTTAGGGACAATATAAGCTGGGGTCGAACTCGGAACAAAGACCGGAACCTGCTCCCCGGTGATAATCAGTTCCGTTTCCTCTCCTTCAAATTCAATCTCCTCAAATTCATCGCTAGAGATAGTCTCATCGCTATTTTCCGGCGCACTCAGGGATTCTGTTTGGGCGATCGCCGGTAGGATCAAAACCGAAATAGCCACTGCTTGGGTTACACCGTGGGTTAAGATATGAGTTAAAAGTAAAGACCGATTGGAAAATTTCATAGGGCATTGCACTCGTCACACCCCTCTACTTTCAAATGGATCCAGTGAAATGTCAAAAGACACTTTGTCGAACCTCTTCAAGATTAGTCCCCGCCTCCGGCGAGAACTCCCTAGCGCGTAGGAAAGGGTTGTCACTCCTCTCGTGAAGCCTCTTCTACCGGTTCCGGTTCTGGGATGTACTCTTCCACGGGTTCAGGAGGCAGTTCCGCTGGTGCTTCCTCGATCGCTTCTTCTACGGGAACTGGATCAAAGGGTTCTTCTGGCAGAACTTCAGGAGAATAATCCGTTAAATCATCAGGAACGCTTTTCGGCAGAACCTCCGGTGGCACAACGTGTTCTGCCTGGTTCCGATCGAGGCGATCTTGTTCTGCAATTTGGCGTTGACGTTCCGCCTCTTGCTCAGCCAATTCCCTCGCAGCGGCTTCTTGTGCCGCTAACTCCGCTGCCTGCTGCTGTTCCCATTCCTGCTGATGTTTTGCTCCCTCTCGCCGCCGTCGCTCATTTTCCCGCTGAAAACGAGATCCTTGCTCTTCGTAAGTGACCCTCACCCGTTGTTGTACTCCTTCTTCCGGGATCGTATCTGGATCAAACTGCCACTGGCTCATGGCTTCCAAGGTTGCTCGATCGACTTCTGGATCGCCACTAGACTCTCGCAGTCGCACCTCAACACTGCCATCCGCCCGAATGCTCAAATCTACTTTAGGGCTACCTTCTACTCCTTGATAATCGGGTTTGGGGCAACGAAGACAACGGGGCTGGGATGTTGGCTTGACAATCACTGACGGTGTTGGGGTGGGAGTCGGTTCTACACGAGCGGCGGCTGTTGGAGTTCCGGTAGATCCAGCGGTGCCACCGGGTACGCCGTTTACCGATCCGGTAGATGTACCCCCCGGTGCAAATCCCGTAGGACGATCGTTATTACCAAAACCTGAACCCTGCCCATTTAGATCCGTAATGGAACCTGTGGCAGAACCACTCACCGCAATATCTCCGGTGGGGCTAGTCGCGGCGGCCAATGGATCCGTGATCAATGCAGCGGGTTCGGCAGTCGGAGCATCTTCACCCACAGGCTCTAACAGTGCTGTTTCCGGCGCAAGGGGAGGGGGTTCCGCCACTAATTCAGGTTCTGGAGGAATGAGATCCGGTGCTTCGGGGATAGGGTTTTCGGGGATTAGTGCTTCAGGAATAGGATCTTCCGGGATTAGTTCTTCCGGGACAGGAACCTCCAGCACTTGAACTTCAATCTCATCGATCGTTTCGGGGATGGACTGCGGACTCCACAGATCCACCAGAGAAACATTCAGAGCTAAAGCATGGCAAGCCAAAGACCCCATCAAGCTACTGCCCATAAAGATCTTGAGCGATCGACCTTCCTTATTCCGTTGTTGATTGACCCGTCGTTGTAAGTTCATGGCAAATTCCATCGGTTAGTTTGTAGGCTGCGACGGCGATTGAGTCGCAATTGCTAATTTTGCCCCTTCCACTTGCCGAATTTGATCCATCACCGCCACCACCCGATCGTGGGTGACAGCCCCATCCGCATTCAGCACCACCAACAGTTCCTGCCCAGTTTTTTGCAACTGACGAACGGCGATCGGCAAATCCTCTGGCAAAATCGGCTGCTTGTCTAAATACAACTCTCCCGCCTCAGTTAAAGTAACCGTCGCTCGGATCACTTCCTGGGGTTGGGCGGTCGTCGCCTTCGGCAGATTTACCGTTAGCCCTTCAAACCTTCCGAGAAACAGAGTAGACATGATAAAAAAAGTCAGAATTGCAAAAATCACATCAATCATCGGAACGATATTGATCTGAGGGGGAATATCTGGCTCCTCAAGAACGCGCCGCCGCATAGGCCACCTCCTTGGTTTGTTTGCGATGACGGCGATATAAGAGTTCCAACTGGGCAGAATATTCTTGAATTAAAGCCAGTTGCCCCAGATAAAATCCCCGAAATGTATTGGCAAACAAGAGCGTGAACAAGGCCACAACCAAACCAAAAGCAGTGGAAACCAGTGCTTCACTAATCCCTGCGGTTACGCCGATCGTTTCGGTTCCCCCCACATTGCCTAAGTCCAACGCACTAAACGATCGGATTAAACCTAAAACCGTACCCAGTAAGCCCAGTAAGGGAGAAATCGTAACGATTGTATCAAATACATTATTAAACCGCTTAATGACAGTAATTTCTGCTTGGATAGCCCCATCGATGGCCAGAGCCAATTCATCCGGCTCCGCATCCTCCAACGCCATCGCCTCCAGAAAAATTCGAGGAACGGGCAGATCCATATTGCGTTCTAATTTCTCTTGGGCTAATCTCGGATCCTCTCGAAACAACGCCAAGGCATCCCGTACAACCTTATTCTGACGGCGATTGACGCGATACCAAAAGGTCAGGCGTTCAGCAATTAAAGCAATGGAAAGCACGGAAAATAAAAGCAAAGGAATCCCCACAATTCCTGCTGCCGCTAAAATTTCACTTAATTTCTGCACAGACGTTTAAACCTCTTCCACAGGAACAAATCAAAAATAGGGTAGGCTGAAGAGTGCTGCGCTCCCCACACTTCCGTTAATCTACGCAGAAACCCTCAAAAAGATTTAAATAAATTCAAAAATTATTATAGCTTGAAAGAACCCACTGAAAAATACAAGGGTTCATCATTGGGTTGTTCTTTGGCTAAAGCAACCTTGGCCAGATTGAGAGCCGTGAGGCTTGCATAGATGTGTGAATCAATGGCTTGAGCGGAGCGAGCTTGGCAATTTTGAAGCCCGGTAAACTGTCGAGCCGGTGGGTATTGTTACAGCCGGTGGTGGTATAGCAGGTAGAGCGGCATTCCCCACAGACTACAAGCCCGCTGAGTGGATATTTCATTTTGCCGCTATAGCCCCTATGGGAGCGGTTAAGTTGGAGGATTGATTCTATCTCTTGGGCTTCGGCAGATGTGATGAGGGGCTGGTGGCGATCGTATTGGATGATGGGGCTGTTGCTTTTACGAAGGTAGGCAACGTGCCCCTGCAATACTGGATTAGTAAGCCAGTTTGAGAGTCCTGTTTTTGAGAAGCGGAACATCTCACGGGCCACCCGCCCCCCGGTCGGGGATAGCTGCCCCCACCCACCAGGGAAGGGCCAGAGGCGGAATGGTGCCCAAGGTGTTCCTGCGGGGCTTCGGTGTCTGGATAGTGAAATTCCAGGCTTTAAAGTCCGCATTCCTTACTGCATTCGATCGATCGTGCGGTACTGAATCGCTTCTGCCAAATGACTGAC
>DALYGI010000409.1:0-3754 GCA_031971595.1 Prochlorotrichaceae cyanobacterium CTOTU29312 | reverse complement strand
AAAGGCTTGATAAAAAGCTTGCCACTGTTCCCCCGATCGGCTTTTGACTACTTGATGAAAATAGTGGCGTAGGCGTTTGCGATCGGCTTCCGATTCTTTGAGGGCGGCTCCCCACAGGCTTTGGAGGATGCGATCGGCGGTGATGGTTGGCTCTGGGGGGTGCGGATGGGGGTAGTAGTAACTGTGTAAACCCGCTGCATAGCCCACGGAAACTGCTTCGGCGGTACTCATGACTGTGGAGAGGGGCTCTAGGGTTTGGCCGTCTAGGGTTTGCCCCGATCGCAGTTCCCGAAAGGTGGTGACTAAGACTTCTGTTAAATCTAGGGGGAGGCTGAGGGGAATCCCTGCCTGTTGTAAAAGCCGATCGGATTGTTGTTGGACGAGGGCCATTTCCTGGCGAATATCCGCAATGGGTTGGACGGTTTCAAAGTTAAATCGCCGTTTCAAGGCCGCACTCATTTCGTTGACCCCCCGATCGCGGGTGTTGGCGGTGGCGATGACATTAAACCCCACTTTGGCATAGAGGCTCCGGCTCTCTGCTTCCGGCAATTCTGCAATCATCATCACCCGATCGCTCAAAATGGAAAGCAGTAAGTCCTGAATTTCTAAGGGACAACGGGTAATTTCCTCGAATCGGACAATTTTTCCCGCCTGCATTCCCCGGTACAAGGGCGCGGGCACTAACGATCGTTCACTGGGGCCTTCCGCTAACAACAGGGCATAATTCCAGGAATAGCGAATCTGATCTTCTGAGGTGCCTGCACTGCCCTGAATGGTTAAAGTCGAATCTCCGCTGATGGCGGCGGCCAGTAATTCACTTAAATAGCTTTTGGCGGTGCCCGGCTCCCCAATGAGCATCAGCCCCCGATTGGTGGCCAGGGTGACAATACACCGCTCCAGAAAACGACGACTGCCCACAAATTTAGGACTAATGCCGAGGCTTTCATCCCCCAAAATAAAGGTCAAAACGGAGGCCGGGGTTAAACGCCAACCCTGGGGACGGGCAGCCTGGGCACGGGATTGCTCTAGGGCTTGGAGTTGGGTCAGTTCCTCTTGATACAGCACCTCCATGGCCGGGCGCTGCACCTGGAACAGGGGATCTGGCTCCGGGGTCTGGGACGGCTCTGGGTCAGGGGAGCGATCGGAACGGGAACGACGGGGCATAATCAATTCTATGCTGGTTCAGTGTCATTCTCATTATGATCTATATGAACCACGGAGACACGGAGGAAATCTATGTGAAAATCTATGTGAAAAAAGATGGGGGCGGAGGGACTTGAACCCTCACGACCTTTAACGGTCAACGGATTTTAAGTCCGCAGCGTCTACCATTCCGCCACGCCCCCCTGTTTTTGCAGGATCTCTATTTGAACACTAACCAGGGATTTCTGCAAGTGAAAACAGAGTTTTTTTGCAATCTTTGTCTGCCATCTTTCTAATTTTCCTGCTTTACCGGGTTGGGAGAGTTCCCCCGTGCCCTTATTCCGGCTCAATTTCCCCTAGGATCTTAAACCGCACATGGTTCATGGCCAGGTTGCCGATGCTCAGTTCTCCGGGCATTTCTTTGATGGGGGTGCCGTTCACTAAAACTTGCTCGAAGCGGATGCCTTTGCCAATTTCGACGTGATACCAGGCTAAACCCATGAAAAAACGCAGGGGATAGGGGCCATAGCCCAAATCAACGGGATTCGATTCAATGGGCAACCAGCCCACCCCCGGCAGATAAAATTCTAGCCAAACGTGGTTGTAGTCCGGCTCTAGGGGAATATGAAACTGATCGGGATCTTTGGGGCATTTGTAGCGGCCAATGGTTCGACAGGGAATCCCATTGAGGCGGCTCAGGGCCAGTAAAACCCCAACGTACTCGCCACAGGAACCGGTGCCCCGATCTAAAACCTCATGGGGTGGGGTGATGTGGGGCCGAATGCGGTAGGAGAGGCGATCGTAAACGTAATCTCGGATGCAGAGCATGACCCGCAGGGGGTTGGTTTCTGAGCGTCGGGACTCTTGGGCAGCACCCTGGACGGTGGGATGCTCCATGGATAGATCTTCGTTGTCTACCAGGTAGCGATCGAACCCTGGGGGGAGGGTCTCTTCCTGCACATCCTGGGGCAGCACTTGATACTTGATGCTGTAGAGATCTAACACGGCCCGCCAGCCAAAGACATGACGGGTATTTTCTGTTAACTCATCGAACCGGAACACCGCCACCCGTTGCCCATCCTGCTCCTCTTCCGTGTAGGGAATGCCGAAAGGTTCGACGGCAATCACCCGCTGACGATCGCTGTTGGAGGGGAGGGCAATGCGCCATTCCACCTGGTTTAAAACCATGGGATCCAAGGGGGAGAGTTCTTCCACATAGCACATTTCCACCCGATAGCCACTACTGCGGGTATAGGAGCGATGGGGGGGATGATGGCGTTGATAAGACAGTTGTTGTAACCGGGAACGATCGCGCACGGCTAACCGATAGGGATCGGAACTGTTGGGATCGTCCTTGATGAAGCGCTCATCCCCGCTGTACAGCACCCAGAGATGCCCCCGATCGCCTTGGGTGTCAATCACCGCTACCCCCGTAGGATTTTCAAAGGGAGTGAGCAGGCTAAATAACTCTTCTCCCGTAGCCCGATCGAGGCAGAAAATGGTCTGTTCCTCCCGATCGCATACCCAGAGCCGATCTGGGTCTACGGTAATGCCTTCTAAGCCCACTCCAGGGGAGCGAAACTGGGTAATGTATTGTCCGGTTTCAGCATTGAGGACAAAAATCACCCCCCGCCGTTCACTGCTCACATAGAGGGTCTGTCCCCAAACCCCAATGCCCTCCACCCGATCGGGCAAGTCTGCCACAAAATGAGAGTCCCAAGTGCCTAGGGCACAGCGATAAACCCGATCGCCCTTGGTGTACCACAGCCATTGGCCATCGTAGCTAATGCTATTGGCATCCCGGAAAATATGGGTGTGGTTGATATTTAAAATGGAAGTGTTGTCCGTGAGCGGATCAATTTTGACCACATAGCCATGGATACGATCGAGGCAGAGAAACTGATCCTCAATGCCACAGAGCCCGTAGAGTTGGGTTACGCCAATGGGATAGGTCAACTTCGGGGTTGGGGAAAAGGCGGGGGTCGAAGGGGCGGAAGACTCAATCACAAGTCAAGAATATCGTAGTTGATTATTTGCATACTGACCCTAACAGTCAGCGGGGTAGTCGGGTGTCAATCTCAGGTTATATGCAACCCCTCGTCAGTCACCGTATTTTATTAAACCGCATATCGGCTCTGATGTATCCGGGAATGCTGACATGGGGATCTGGTTAGTCGTGCGTCGAGATCCCCGGTTTCTCTGGTCTTTGTTGTTAAATGCTGGCTTTTAATCCATAAGAAACCGGGGATCCTAAAACCACAAAAGCGATCGTTTTGATCCCCGGTTTCTTCTCCAAGGTAGTCCAGAAATCTCTGAACAAAACCAACTGAAACCGGGGATCTTGTTAGCCCCACAAAAACGATCGTTTTGATCTGGTTAGTCATGCGTCGAGAGTATCGAGTAAGAGATTCACAATTACATATACTCCTTCATCTCTTCTAGAGGTTCATCGAAATCATCTGCCATCGAGATCTTTCCTTTCAAAACCCCTAAGCCGCCTCGTTTTTTCTTTGGATTCTCTACTTCAGCTTGCTTCCTGTTATATCTTTCTGATAAGAAATCAACAAAGTCTAAGACCTCGTTTTGCAAGGATTCTGGTAATGTCCCTAGT
>DALYGI010000408.1:0-3760 GCA_031971595.1 Prochlorotrichaceae cyanobacterium CTOTU29312 | reverse complement strand
GTACCCTACTCCAGCACCAGGCCAAGGGTTGTACTCCTCCGTTCTTTTTTCCTTTGCGCTAAAAATTGACAGATCCAGAACTCAGTGCTAATAAAGCAGTGCTATTAGGTTGCCAATTGTAAACCTTGCCATTAAGGTTAGAGGCAATTCCAGTATCCCCAAGGCGCGGTATGACCTCTCTTGGGACAGGGAGCACTTCTTCAACATCGCTAACGGAATGGAGTAACCCGCCGTGTTTCTTAAAAATCTCATCTCTGGGTTATCTGGGGGCAAGCAGGGCATGGGTGTGGAACTCACCCCCGAACGCCTGAATATTGTCCGCCTCAAAAAGCAAGGTCAGGGCTATAAACTGGTGAACCTGGTGTCCGCTGAAATGCCCGCAAACGTCATCCAAGACGGCCAAATTGTAAACCCGCCGGAACTGGTGGAACTGTTGCAAACGGTGACCGCTGAGCACAAGCTTAATAAGGTCAAAACCGTGGCCACGGCCATCCCCGGTCGAGATGTGGTGACCCGTTTAATTCCTGTCCCCGCTGAGCTAGACGATCGGGAATTGCGGGAAATGATTTTGAACCAAGAGGCCGGGCTGTATCTCCCCTTCCCCCGTGAAGAAGCGGATGTGGACTACCGGAAACTCGGCTTTTTGGTGGATGAAGATGGCATTGAAAAAGTACAAGTACTTCTCGTCGCTACCCGCAAGGAAGTGACGGATACCTACTTAAGTACATTCCAGGAGGCGGGGTTTAAGGTGGATGTGCTGGAAATTACCAGCTTTTCCCTGATTCGCACCATTCGCCCCCAGTTGCGCCAGTTTGGCCCCCAAGAGGCCGTAGCGATCGTGGATATTGAGTACGATTACACAGAAATTTCGATCGTGGTGGATGGGGTGCCCCAGTTTTCTCGGACGGTTCCCATTGGCACCTTCCAAATTCAAAGCTCCCTCTCCCGCGCCATGAATTTACCCCCCTCCCGCAATACGGAACTGCTGATGGGCATGACCGTCCCCTTAAATCCCTTGGGCATGGGGGGCAACACCGCCGCCACCAACCCTGGAGCCGCGGCCATGTTAAGGGTTTTAGGGGAATTGGCGGATGAACTGCGTCGCTCTATTGATTTTTATTTAAACCAGGATGAAAACCTAGAAGTTGCTCAACTGCTCATTGCCGGGCCGGGGGGCAGTTTAGGCCAGGTGGATGAGTTTTTTACCCAACGCCTGAGCCTGCCATCCAGTGCGGTGGATCCCATTGAATCCTTAAGTTTACAAGTTCATGAGGAAATTTCTGAACTGCAACGCCCCAGCCTGGGAATCGTCCTTGGCTTAGGTTTGCGGGAGGTATAGGTCTATGTATAGTCTTGATATAAATTTTCTAAACGATCGTCCTGAATTTGCCCCGGAATCCGCTGCTGCTGCCCCTGTGGCCGCCACCGCGAACCCCCTACCGGTCATTATTGGCCTCATCGTAGCGATCGCCCTACCGGCGGGGACTTTTGGGGCCAAAATCTACCTGGAAGGAGAGCGCACCAAGTTCACCACGGAGCGGGATAACCTGACCACAGAACTGGCCAACATTAACGCCCAGCTTGGACAAGTAACTGCCCTAGAGGCAGAAGAGGCTCAAGTTAATAGCGAGATCCAGAGCTTAGTGGGAGTCTTTGGCAAAGTTCAACCCATGTCTGCTTTGTTACAGGAGGTGAGTAACCGTCTTCCCGGTAGCCTGCGGATGGATACCCTGGGGATCAGTGGCACCACCCTGACCATTTCTGGCACCTCCAGCGCCTACGCAGATTTAACGGACTTTCTGCTTGTGCTGAAACAATCTAAATTTTTGCAACCGGAAGCCATTAAGCTAACCTCCTCGGCCCCAGGGAGTAGCCCCCTCCAGGTGCAAGTGGAATACCTGGAAGACATTATTGCCGCCACCGCCCAGGCCAATAATCCTGACGCACCGCCCCCCCCGGTTAGACCCCCCGAAGAGCGCCCCCAAGTCAAATACACCCTGCCAGAAGTGGTGAATTACAGCATTACGGCAGAACTGACCAATCCAGAGGCGACCACCGTTCTGGATGAGCTACGAACCCTCGGAGCCATGGGGGTAGTAGAGCGGGTTGAACTCTTGCAACAACGGGGGATTATTTAGCCATGACTTTTGCAGAAGAATTTGTAGCGGGTAATGAGGGGGGCGCTCCCCAGCCCACGTTTATGGGGTTGGCCATTAGCCCGATCGTGGTGGGGGTGATCCTAGGGGTGCTAGGGGCGGCTGGGGCAGGGTACATCGGGTTCACCATGGTTAAGCCCGTATTCGATGAAAATACGGCCCTCAAGACCGAAATCACTGACCTCCAAAGTCAGATTGATGCCCAGAAAGGCAACCTTGGCAAAATTGCCATCGCCCAAGAAAAGGTGGATTCCGCCAAGTTACGCCGGGAAGAGATGCTGGCCTTTTTTGCAAAGGATGATGCTCTCCAAACCCTGCTCTTAGATTTTGAAGCGATCGTACAGCAGCAAAAGGGGCTAAAACTGGATGCCCTGTCCCTAGGGGGAGATCCCGTCGTCATTACCGATGGTTCCCTAGGGGAGAGTGCCAATGGGCGGTTTAAGCAGCAAGCCATGACCTTAAACGTTACCGGCACCTTTGAACAAGTGCGAGGTCTCCTTCAGTCCCTCGAAAAATTTGAACCGATCGTTCAGGTCACCACCATGAACCTCAGTAGTTCTCCTCCAACCCAAAAAATTCAGGTTGCGCCCAATGGCAAAATCCAAGTGTTTCAGGAGAACGTGGAATTAACCACCGCCCTGAGTTTGCAGGTGATTGTGGCCCGCTCTCAGGCTGAACTGGACAAGGAAGCCGCCGAAAAAGCCGCCGCCGAAGCAGAAGCCGCCGCTGCTGCCGCCGCAGAAGCCGCCGCCCAACAGGCAGCCCCCGCCGAAGCACCGCCGCCCTAAGCCTGAACCTCCTTTCTGAGCGTCCTGAAAACTCCAGTTTTAACCTTCTCAACCCCGATCTTGCTAACCTTTGCTAACCCTTTTTGTGTGAGGAACCGACGATGAGCCCTTTCCCGAATTTCTTCAATCCTTCTTTGTTCAGTGTAATTTCCAGCACGATCGTTTTGGCCAGTGCGGTTCCCAGCCTTGCGGCCTCCACCCAGATCGTGGGCGTTGAAGTGACCCCCGCTTCCAATGGGGTTGAACTCCACCTAAAAACAGCGGGTGGGGGCGATCGTCCCCAGGTCTTTGCCGTGCCCCGTGGCAATAGCTGGGTTGCCGATGTGACCAATACCCAGTTAAAGCTGGCCAGCGGCAGCCAATTTTCCCAACAAAACCCCGCCGCCGGGATTCGATCGATCACCGTTGCGCCCCTAGATGCCAACAGCATCCGCATTACCATTAACGGCACCGATCGGGTACCCGAAGCCCAACTGACCAACCGCGATAACAACACCCTCACCTTTGGTATCGTCCCCGCCAGGGCCAATGAAGCCGCATCATCCCCAGCTACCCCTTCCGAAACGATCGCTCAAAACCCTGCTCCTGTAACGCCCCCCAGCACACAAGAACCAGAAGTCCTCTTCCCTAACCCAGAGATCACAATTACCGACAACGGCACCAGCGCCGAAATTCCCGTACCTCGTACCAATCCTGCTCCCGCATTTCTGCCCCGTGCCGTAGCCCCACCCCTAGGGGATATTGCCGTCTCTAACCTGATCCCCAATATTGGCGATAACCTTGACCTAGGCACCGCCCAGCGCGTTCCCCGGCTTG
>DALYGI010000407.1:0-3760 GCA_031971595.1 Prochlorotrichaceae cyanobacterium CTOTU29312 | reverse complement strand
GTCAGAAGCAAAGGAATAGCCTTTTTACAAACGGTTCCCCAGCCAAAGATCTGGGATCGCCGTGAATATTGGCGAGAATCCCTAAGAGACTTGTATAGAGCCTATAACCAGGTTTGTGCTTACTCTGCTCAATGGATCCCTTGGATTGAAGGCAGTCCGACTGTCGATCATTTTGTTCCTAAATCTGTAAAACCAGAACTGGCCTATGAGTGGAGTAATTTTCGCTTATCTTGTTTGAAAATGAATGCTCGAAAAAGAGATTTTCAGGATGTTTTAGATCCATTTCAAATAGAACCTGGATGGTTTATCTTAGATTTTCCTTCTTTGCTGATTAAAGCCAATCCAGATCTAAACGAAGCCGTTAAAAGTCAAGTCCGAAGTACCATTAAACGGTTAAAGCTCAATGATGATGATCATTGTGTCAAACATCGGCAAGATTGGCTAATGCGATATTGTGAAGGCAAGATCAACTTTGACTTTTTGAAGGAAACGGCTCCGTTTATCGCCTATGAGTTGGAGCGCCAAAATCTTACTGAATCCATTGCGATAATCATGTCAGTCACTTAGCACTAGAAGGACTAGGGGGTTGATGACTTTGGCTCAGCGGCAGTGGGGGCAGTCTCCTCCGTTGCGATCGGGGCAACGCTCTCTACGGGCGCTCCGGGTGCGGCGGGTGTACTAGGCGCAGACTCCGCTAAACGCTGATTTAAGTCCGCTACCGTTTGTCGCCAACTGTCCCAATCGGTTGTGCCTAAACCTTGTACAGCCAGGGGTTTCCCCGTGGTGGATTGGATGATGGTTTGGGTCGCTTGCACTTGCTGCTCTAGCTGCTCGGCTCGGCCAAATAAGCCCCCTAACCCCCCTAGTAACCGGCGAATATCATCACGCAGACGGGCATCCCCGGAGAGTTCTTCTAGGTCTGTGGTGATCTTTTGGGCGTTTTGAAAGGTCATCCGCGCTGAATCTAGGGTTTCCTGAAGCAATTGCACGTTACTGGGATCGCTCATGGCGTTGGTGACGACTAAGAGTTTTGCAGACGATCGTCGTAGGTTTTCCGCTAGCACTTCCAGGTTACTCAGCAATTCTCCATCATGCACCTGGGCAATTACGGGATTGAGATCGCTCATGAGTGTAATGAGGTCTTCGCTGGCCGTGCCAAAATTCCCCATGGTTAGGGCAATGACAGTCCGATTTGCCTCTAAAATTTCGCGGGCGGTAACCGCCGTATTTTTAATTTCGCCAGCAGTGGTGGTGATTTCCGTGGCCGCACCGCCGACGGAGGTGAGAGCTTTTTCTAAATTGCCCATTTGCCCATTCAGGGACTTGGTAAGGGTGGTGACGTTCTCCCCTAGACCAGACAGCCCAGATGTGCTGCTAATCACACTTTGCCCCAACTGCTCCACGGTGGCCATCAGCAAGGGATCCGTAAAGATTTCCGCCAACTGGTAACTTGTCCGAATTAAGTCCGCTAGATCGGGTAAAGCCCGCCCCTGAACTTCTGAACCGTCACAGATCAGTTCCTGGGGATTGCAGGCCGGATCCGTGGGCAGGGGCAGGGTCGGATCATTCGGGAGGGGGGTCTGGACAAAAACATCCATATATTTATCGCCGAGGAGGGCTGCGCTTTGCACCTCAATCACCGAATCCCCTGGAATGCGTAGATCTGTCTCGGTAATTTCCACATCCACCAACACGGACTCACTACTGGGGCGAATATTTGTCGCTTTGCCAATTTCCACCCCACGATAGCGGAGGGGGGTTCCTTCCTCCATGCCCTTTGCATCGGCAAATTCCACCGTAATGCTGTAGGATTTACGCCCCAGACCAATGCCCTGAACCCAGGCCACCAATCCGGCAAACAACGCAATCCCTGCGATCACCATGAGCCCAGCAGCGCCCTCACTTTTTCTCGACATGAACGGAGTCCTCTTACGGATTGATGGATTTCAAGCTTTTCGGACGATCGTACCTTAACCTAACCTAACCTAACTAAACCTATTGCAAACCTTGCATGGGGCCTTGGGAGTTCCCTTCAAAAAACTGACGAATATAAGCATTATCAGTCTGGTCAATTTGACTCGTCAACCCTTGCCACCGCACTTCCCCTTGGTAGAGCATGACAACCCGATCGCTCGCCCGACGGATGGTGCTGTCTTGGTGGGTTACCACCACATAGGTGGAGCAACATTTGACTTTTTCTTTTAAGTCCCGCATTAGGTCTTCAATCAAAGTGGAAGCTACGGGATCCAGCCCTGCGGTGGGTTCATCATAGAGAATTAACTCTGGATCGTCCTGATCGTCGTTGGGATCCTCAATAATGGTCCGGGCAATACTGACCCGTTTCCGCATTCCCCCGGATAGCTGACTGGGATATTTTGCTGCGGTGTCGGGGTGCAGGCCAACTTTTTCTAAACTTTCGCTGACCAGATCCCGAATCCGACGGTGGGGTAACCGCGAATGTTGATAGAGCAAAAAGCCAACGTTTTCACCGATGGTTAAAGAGTCGAAGAGGGCTGCCTGTTGGAACACTAGGCTAATGCGAAAGGGCGATCGTTTTTGATCTTCAATGAGACCTTTACGAACCTGGCCGGCCACCGTAACCTGGCCCTGATCCGGCGCTAGAAGCCCGGCAATAATGCGGAGAATGGTAGATTTCCCCGTTCCCGAAGGGCCAATAATGCTAATTGCTTCACCCGGTTTAATGGTCAGGTCTACCTGATTGAGGACGGTTTGCGGGCCAAAGGACTTAGAAATCCCCTGGAGTTCGATCATGGGAATGGATGCGGGTTCATTCATAACGCTCTGGGGGGAGTAGCTGTCCTCTATAATACGATCGAAGCTTGTTGTTAACCTTACTGAAATACCATGAATCCGATCGCTGTTGCTGCCTTGCCCTTGGGTTTAGTGTTGGGGGGGATGATTTTCCTCTTCATTTTTCGGATTGTGCTGAGTTGGTATCCCCAAATAGAATTGAACCGGTTTCCCTTCAATGGGGTCTATGGGCTGACCGAGCCTTTTTTAAGCCCTACCCGCAAGCTCATCCCTCCCCTGGGGGGCGTAGATATTACGCCGATCGTTTGGGTGGGGGTGTTTAGTTTATTGCGGGAAATTTTACTGGGGCAACAGGGGCTCATCACCTTGGCTCTGTACCGGACGCAGTTTTGAGTTTTGAGTTTTGAGTTTTAAGTTTTGAGTTTTGACTCATGATAGTGAGGATGAAGAAGAGGGCGGTAGCAAGAAACCGAAGGTCAGCGGTTACAGCTTGGAATATGATGCAGCCCGCAAAATTGCCCAGGGGTTGGGGGTACATCACCAGCAAAGGCGAAACCCTAAGCTACACTTGAATCTGTTACCGCACCGAGCAACGGATTAACCCTGATGATGACCAAAAGTCTGACTATTCAATTACCAGAACCCATCTTTCGCCAATTTGCTGAAATTGCTGAACAGACTCAACAACCCATCGAAACCCTCGTCGCCCAAAGCGTGATCCATCACCTGCAAACCCCACTCCTCGAAAAACTCCGAACCCTTCCGATCGACAAACAAGATGAAGTTACTGATTTTGTCAATTTTTTAATAGCTAAAGCCACTTTGGAGCCTCAACCTCAAGTCATTCCTATGGCACAGACCATTCAACAAATCGATCGCCTACGCACACGATTACACCAGAACTATGGCAATTTTCCAGATTGCATTGAATTGATTCGCCAAGATAGAGATCGATAATATGAGTGCAATTGTTGTAGATAGCAGTGTG
>DALYGI010000406.1:0-3761 GCA_031971595.1 Prochlorotrichaceae cyanobacterium CTOTU29312 | reverse complement strand
ATTGGCACAGTATAAATATAGATTGGATACTAACTTTGCAAAGATGGATAGAATAGTACATCCTGGAATTGAGGAGTTTAAGAAGCGTGTTTACAACGTCGAGGTTTCCGGTATGACAGTAGGCGAGTGGAATAGATTGTTATCAAGTCGTCAAGAACATAAAATCAGAAAATTTCTCCAAAAACACCTAGAAATTAGAGAAGAGAATATTGATGAACTTCTTGACTAAATCGTTGAACTCCATAATAGAAGTAGTCTGGATCGATTTCGCAAGAGTAGGCTTTTCGGCTGATTTTTTGTGCGGCTAAAGATGCACTGAATAGTCCTCCGAAAGGCTCCCAGATTACATCATTCTCATCACTTGACGATTCAATAATCATACTCATCAAATCAAGAGGTTTCTGGTTAAGGTGTAATGCCCTCCCGGAATGGGTTTTAAGCCTTTCATCACCTCTGAGTCCTTGACGTTCCCACACATTGGTAAAACCATGAGGACATCGGAATTTCGATCGCATTTTACGCCACTCTTTTCCTATTAAAGATCGATTTCCATCTAATGAAAAATAAGGCTTTCCTTCAGGGTCACCATTTTCATTTGCGTAATTGACCAGCTTTTCAAACATTTCTGGAGGTGGAAAGTACCATAAGTGACCCTGATCAAAGTATTTTCTAGTCGCCGCATCGATTACACCACACGCATCATTTGCTCGTTTCAATGGCAATCCAGACCGCTTCCATTCATATAATAACCAAGTCTTTAATGTAAGTTCATTGATTTTAACCTCTCTTACATATTGGACGCATACCTCTGTAACTACTGGGAATCTACGAATTTTTTCTGTGTTGACATTTCCTGCTATATGCCCCTTACCTTTATTCCAAACATTGCAATTCACATATCGCCATCCATATTTTTCTAAAATTGGATGCACGACAGCCCAGCCAATTTCTGAGTTCCAGAACCAGAGTGTTGTGCATGGCATGGCAGCATTTGACCATGCTTCAATATGGGGCTGATACCAATCAGGCAAATCAATGTGATCGGACGTATCTCCTTCAAAGCCAAGGACACCATAAGCTCCATCCGAAACGATTACAGTAGGCGGCTCCCAGTTTTTGTAACATTCAAGACTGTCCCCTAGAAATAATGAAACGTATTCATTACTCCACTCAGAAAAATTCAGTTTGGCATTTAGGTTTACAATCTTGCCACGCCCAACTGTGCTTGTAGCCTTTCGTTTCAAAACCTTGGTAAAACTATCTTTTGAATTAGACTGACTCATTGACTCTTGTAGCTCTTCAATGAATGGCTTATGTACTTTATCCCATATTAAGACATTTGTGTAGAGGCAGATAGGAAAATGAATAGAAACCTCACCTCATTTTGTAACAAAGAAATAGAAAAATTATCCTTAAGATGTAACTTCCGATCGCTTGACATGAAGATCACCGATCGGGATAAACTGGATCAACAAATTGAGCAGGTGATGAGGAATTCATGACAATTCTCGATTAGCCTTATCTTGCCTAGCGCGAAGCTCAGACTGAACTCAACACCTGTCCCCTGAGTCTTTCTCCGCCAACTCCCTAACCCCCTTCAAACTACCTATGCTCTCCACCCTACGCCGATCGCTGTTAGTCTCCTGTCAAGCCCCCACAGACTCCCCCCTGCACCATCCCACAGTTATCACCGCCATCGCCCAAGCGGCCTTACTCCGGGGGGCAAAGGGTGTTCGTTTAGATACCCCTGCCCATGTGCAAGCAGTGCGGGATGCTATTCCTGATGCCTTCATCATTGGGTTGTGGAAACGGGAATTTCCCGGCTATTCCGTCTACATTACGCCCCAATTTGAACAGGCCAAAGCGATCGCCCAGGCTGGGGCCGATATGATTGCCATTGATGCCACCCTACGAGAGCGTCCCGGTGGGGAAACCGTGCCTAACCTCATTCACCGCATTCACACCGAGCTAGGCAAAACCGTGATGGCAGATGTGGACACCCTAGCCGCAGCCCAAGCCGCCGCCGCCGCCGGGGCTGATTGGGTCGGTACAACCCTATACGGCTATACGGAAGCAACAGCCAATCAAATTCCACCGGGACTAGATCTGTTAGCCCAGATGAGCCAATCCCTCACCGTTCCCTGCATTTGCGAAGGGGGCATAGGATCCCCAGCACTGGCAGGGCAAGCCCTAAAGTGGGGAGCCTATGCAGTAGTGGTGGGCACAGCCATCACCGGAATCGATCGCCAAGTGCAACAATATTGTGAAGTATTAAACTCCATTACCCTAACGGAAGAGGAGGATTAATTTTGAGTGGTCAGTCATCAGTGATAAGTGGTCAGTGGTTAGTGGTTAGTGATAAGAGGTGAGTTTTAATAGACACTAAAAAAATTAAAAAGAGTATCGTACTCTAATCCCTCCGATTCTACATTCCTCAATCCAACCAACAAAACTCAAAACTCAAAACTCATCCCTATTCCCTATTCCCTATTCCCTATTCCCCATTCCCAATGCCCTTAGGAAAAGTTGTTAAATCTAATTCTCACTGCGATTATTTGGTGCAAGTAAACGATCGTTTCGATGTGAATGATCCCCCTGCGGCAAATACCTATGGGTTTGGTTCCTTTGTGCGTCTAGATTCGCCGGAGGTGGGTCTGAAAACGCTTCAGCCTGCGGCGGTAGGAATTGTTTATAACTCCCAATTAATTAATCCCCAATTCCTAAACACGGGGCCGCGCCTCTCCAGTGATGCGGATCCCCTGTTTACCCCTGACCTAGTGGAAGAAACCCGGACGTTGCTCAGTGTGGTGCTGATCGGGGAGTTGATTCCTTTCGGGCAAGATGTTCCAGACCTGTTTTCTGAAGGATCTAACCCAGCCGCCTACTATGGCCAACAGGGTATCCCAAGAGCGATCGTCCCCATCAATGCGATCGTTTCTCTGCTGAGGCAGCCCGAAATCCGTCAGTTTCACAACGATCGATCGGGGCAATTGCAATTTCGGTATCACAGTTTGCTGCTGCGTTATGGGGGCAGTTTTGCGTCCCATTTAACGGAACAGGTGTTACAGGAATTGGTTGACCTTCAGATTTTTCAGAACCCTGCCCAACAACGGGCCCTAACCACCCTCTGTAGGGAAATGTCTTGGCGCAATACCCTAGGGACTTTGAAGTAAACAAGCTGAATTCAGGATTTTTCTTATGAAACACATTCGCTTTGACTGGGCTATTAAAAAAATTCTGCGAGATAAGGTTAATTTCGTAATTTTAGAAGGATTTTTAACGGAGTTAATCGGGGATGTCATTAGGATCGAATCCATCCTAGAAAGTGAAAGTAATAAATTTGCAGAGGATAGTAAATTTAATCGCGTTGATATTTTAGCCCGCAGTAGCGACGGTAAGCTTGTGCTCATTGAAGTGCAAAACAGCACGGAACAAGACTATTTTCATCGAATGCTCTACGGAACCTCTGCACTTATTTCAGAATATTTAACCCAAGGGGAACCCTACGGCAATGTTAAGAAAGTTTATTCCATTAATATTGTTTATTTTTCCCTAGGGCGCGGGGATGATTATGTGTATGAAGGCCGTATAGACTTTAGGGGTCGCCATCTGAACGATCGTTTAGAACTCTCTAGCAATCAACAAGAACTCTTCAAAATCCAAGATATTTATCAGATTTTTCCTGAATATTATTTACTGCGAATTAATAAGTTTGATGACGAGACAAAAGATAATCTGGATCAATGGATTTACTTTCTAAA
>DALYGI010000405.1:0-3763 GCA_031971595.1 Prochlorotrichaceae cyanobacterium CTOTU29312 | reverse complement strand
AGGGAATAGGGAATAGGGGTTAGGGAATAGGGAATAGGGGTTAGGGAATAGGGGTTAGGGGTTAGGGTTTGAATGGTTCATTCTCAGTTGAACCCACCCCCCCTGCTCCCTCCCAGGAGGGGGAGTTAGTTTCGGGAAATTCGACGAAAACAAAGGGGATCTTTCACGTTTTTGACTCTGGCTTCTAAACGATCGCTCCACTGCCAGGTTTTGAATAGGTTTTGGGCTAAATCTTGAGCTAAATCTGGGGCGAGATTCTGGGAATTTTCTACTAAGATTTGATAGGCGGATTCCATTACGAGGACTTCTTGAAAGCTGGCGACTCCCTGCAAGCGGGCGGTATTGTTCATCTCTCGACCAAAGGCGGTAAAGGCATGGTTGGGGCCAAAGGTGCCGACCATGACACTGCCAAAGTTGACTGCTGTGGCTACTCCAAAGCCGGGAATGAGATCGCTGCGACGCACTTTGTCTACCACTGAACCGGTTAGATCGGCGGTGTAGGCTTGAATGGCGAGGGCGGCTTGCACGGCGTGGCAGAGTTTGAGGGCATCCGCATCGTCATCGAAGGGCGTACCAAAGAGGCCAATCACACAGTCCCCCACCATTTTGTCAAAGACTCCTTGGTAATCGTAGAGAATCTGCATCACTCCCGCTGACCAGTAATCAATTAAGTTGCCTACCTCGTCTGGGCTATCGAAAATCTCCCCGCTGGCCAGACTCAATGAGGTGGCCCTGCTGATAGACCCGTAGGCGCAGGGGCGCATCTATCTGGCTATCTTCCCAGTAAGCAATCAGGACTTCCGTTAATTGAGTATGCTCAAAAATGTAGGTCACCGCCCCATCGATCGCCTGATCTAAAACGCGATTTTGCAGCCGTTTACCCAATTCTAAAACCTGATGATGGCGAGTCCGGGCCCGTCGGAATTCATAGAATAAATTATTCAGTTCCTGGCCAATTACCTCCAACAAAACGATCGCACCGGGGGACGGCGGGGGCTGGTCAAAGGAGAGGGCCAACGCTCCAATGGGATATTCCCCCAGGGAAATGGGAATGGCCGCCAGAAAGGGCTAGTTTGCCCAGGGGACAGGAAAGGTTCGGTTAACCCCAGAATTAAAGGACTTAAGAGGGAGCGATCGTTGCCAAAAAAGAACGTATCAATGGCCGCCGTTTCGATCGCGCTGTGGATGAGAGCCAGACCTAATCCCCTAGCCCCCAACTGCTCCACAATCCACGGCCCCACCTGAGCCATGGTCGTTTCGGCGGTCGATCCAGAGCATTGGCTACTTCCCACTTGTAAATCTAAACCGTGGGCTAACCGCCAAACCACTTCAGCATCTTGTCCTTTCAGGTCTAAAAGGGGGGAAGAGGCAATCATAAAAATCTCGGAGAAAGGGCTGGTAAGGTATTTAACAAGAAAGGATCCACTGCTTCAGGATAAGAGGCCCCCTTCCGGGTAAATGGGTTTCACCATAGTTTTTTTAATACTTTTTTTAGCTATGATTCCCTAGGATCCCAGTCACACCCAGGTCACTGACCCAATGACCGAGTGGCGCAACTTACGCTAAATTAACTCCTCTACTCGATTTCCCTTAATGAATAGCCTCGATCGCTCTGATACCTCCGCGAGTCCCCAGACTCAACCCCTGGTGCTGATTACCGACGACGATCGCTCCTTACAACTGCTACTGAAAGTGGCGATGGAGCAGGAAGGGCTTCAAGTGGCTCAGAGCAGTAGTGGGGAACAGTGTCTCCGGGACTATCAACGCCTGCAACCGGATATGGTGCTTTTAGATGCCGTGATGCCGGGAATCGATGGATTTGAATGCTGTCGTCAGATCCGGCAGTTGCCCGGTGCGGCGGAGGTTCCCATTTTGATGATTACCGTTTTGGATGATGCGGACTCCGTTGCCCAAGCTTTTGAGGCAGGAGCCACCGACTATATTACCAAACCGATTTATTGGGCGGTATTGAGTCAGCGGGTGCGCCGTCTTTTGGAGAGTTATCAAACCACCCAACAGGCTTACCAAGTGGCGGAGGATCTCAAGCGTTATCAGTATTGGTGTCAGATTCAACAGCAGTTACTCACCACTATTCAAACCCTTCCCCTCAAGTCATTTTTACAACAGGTTCTTCAGGTATTGCAGACGGGCTTAGGGAACGATCGAGCTTGGGTTGCCCTCTATCAGGTTAAAACAGATCAGTGGCTAACTCCAGAGACTACATCGGAAAGCTTAGGGCTAAACCTAAAAACAAACCTCAAACTTGCTCCCATTTCAGAAACCTGTCAAACCTGGTTAAAATCCCAAACAAAGCCGATCGCCATTCAGAAACCAGAAACGATCGACATGGATTCACAAGCTTCTGATTCTATCCCTTTAGTTAAAGCATTCCAGGATTCATTGCAGAACTTGCTAGCGGAAATGTTGGGAAGCAAAATTCAGATTTTTCCAGTTTTTAACCAAACAGACTTACAGGCCCTCTTAATTGGTTCTCAAATCGAATCCGAGAGAAAATCTGAGGTGGATCTAGCCATGCTCACTCATATTAGCGAGATGATAGCGATCGCTTTTCAATTATGAATTATGAATTATAAATTATGAATTATTAATTATTAATTCACTCTCTACCAGTGATACCACTCGACCCAGGCGGTTTCCAAGTATTGAAAAGTTTGGGCAATTTCATCTGGGGGCATACTAGGAGCGATCGGGGCGGAGATGAGTGTCCATAAACAACTACTATCCGTTAATGCGGTTTGTCCCGTTAACCATCCCCAAAAATTGAGATTATGGCCATACTGGTTACTGACAAATTGTTGCTCTGTGATCGTACTGGATCCCTTAGGATTGATACAAGCACTGAGATAGGCCTGATTTTCAAAAACAAAAGCCCCAAAATAGCCCGTTTCTGGATGCTCTAGGGGATGAATGTAGACGGTGGCGGGTTTGGCTCCCATATAGGTCACAAATAATCGACTGATATTACCATCGCTATAGGGTTGATGAAAGGCTGTAATGGTAGCGGTTAAATCATCTTTTTCAAAGGTATACCGTTGGCCGGGACGTTGACCCTCAACGATCGCTTTGTCTGAGGTTTTGAACTGCCAACTGGCTAAGGTGATTTGCTCAGGATAGGTAAAGTGTGGGGCTAAGTTTAGGGCTTCGTTTTTTTGAATTTCTCCCGTGATTGTTTCTGGTTTTACGGTTTCGGGAATCCTTGATTTTACGATCGTTCCTAGACTGATCACACACAGCCCCAGCATTAAAGTCAGACGAAAATAATCTAATGCTAAATGGGATTTAAGTTGGAACGTTTCAGGACTATCTTTCATGGGAGATCAAGATCTAGGAGGTCTGGGCAGCTTTGCCCTTGAAATATTGTAAACAACTATAATAAAAAGTTAAATTGTGAGCAGAAATTAGAAACAATTTTTTTGATAATTTTTGCAGCTTAAAAAATTGAATATTTTATACATGTTGCAAGATTGATAATAACATTTATTTAGATGAACATATTATTATTTATGTGCAGTAATAATTATTGAATTTTTCATTTTTCCAATTATTTCTAATACTATCTAAATCCAATAATAGTCTATACCATATCTATACTCAATGAAAGTCAAGGTTACAAAACCAATATGTATTTATTATAGCAATAAGTCTATCTTTACCAATACTGCAGAGGCTGGTAGCATTTTAAGTAAGAAGTACCTAGCTCTAGCCTATTACTTCTGCAGAGAGTATTTTTTGGCAAATGTAG
>DALYGI010000404.1:0-3776 GCA_031971595.1 Prochlorotrichaceae cyanobacterium CTOTU29312 | reverse complement strand
GGCCCCACTCGCTGGGGCAACCAATTGAAAACAAAAACCAACAAAACGAAACACAATATGACTAGAAAACCAACTCTATCCACTCTAACGATCGTTGTTGCTTTAGCAGCGGCTTGCTTAGTACCGAGTTTACAGGTGCAGGCTCACTCCGGTAGAACAAACTCTGCGGGTTGCCATAACGATTATGTAAATGGCGGATACCATTGCCATTAAAGCCCAAAATCAAACGATCGCCCCCTAAACCTCAAACTCCCTCTCCAGAGAGAAAACTAGGGGGTAGGCTCGCTGTGCCCCAAAAAAGCCCTAACTCAAAACGATCGCAACCAAGCTCCTCCCCCATTCCCCAAAAACCCAACCCAGAACGATCGCCCCATCTATTCTCCATTCTCTATCCACTTGGATTGCTTAATCCCTATATAGCTATTATAATTAAACTCAGGATAGTCTGATAGCGCTCGTGGCTAAAGCCTAGAGTTTAGTCTGCTCCATACCAAATCGACCCCCTGAGAGTGGAGAAAACCATGTTATTTCGTCAACTGTTTGATCAAGAGACCTGGACTTATACCTATTTAATTGCCGATCGTTCCACGGGCGAGGCCGTCTTAGTGGACTCCGTTTTAGATCAGGTCGATCGGGATCGTCGGTTACTAGAAGAATTGGGTTTAAAGCTGCGGTACTGTCTGGAAACCCACATCCACGCGGATCACATCACCGGGGCCGGGCGCTTGCGGGAACTGCTGGGCTGTGAAACCATTATTCCCCCTGGGGCTAATGTGGAGTGCGCCGATCGCTCTATGGCGGATGGGGAACGGTTACAGATGGGATCGTGGGCACGGTGAGCTTAATTGGGGTCATTCCCCACTGGAAACAACGGAATATCAGTTTTAAAATTGCCGCCTTCTTTGCCCCCTCCGCTATGATCGGCGCAGCGATCGGGGCTCAAATTGCCCTCCTGCCTGTCATTTCAGCCCAAATTCAACTCTTTTGTTTTGGGATCATGATGGTGGTGGCAGCGGTGATGATGATTCGCAAAGGCTCAACGGGAGCCCAGCGCAGTCAGGAGCACCCAGCGGAAGCCCTCGATTCTCCCGATCCCCTCGTCTCCCGGTTAGCGATCGTTCCTGAGCCTCCTAGGGGCGTAAACCTGGCCGCCCACATTCCGCATGTCTTAAGTTAAGAATGAGTATTTATGTCCACAACCCTCTCTGAGAAAGACTTTTAGCGATCCTCAAATATTTTGAGTCTCAAGATAAGATTCTCAATAAGTAAGGCTATTGCGAATACTTGACGAAGAATGTGCATCTCAGCGATCGTTATTAAAATATATTCTCAATTAAATCCTAACCTGCGGAATGTAGGTGGCCGTGGAAGGGGGAGCCGTTCCCCTGGAAGTGGTCACCCCAGCCCAACCTCCCCACCATTTACTGATTTTGCTCCAAGGTCTAGGGGTCGGAATTTTAACAGGTTTTGTGGGCATTGGCGGCGGCTTTATGATTATTCCCGCCCTGGTTTTAGTGGCCAAACTGCCCATGAAAAAAGCCGTTGGAACCTCCCTTTTAATCATCACCGCTAACTCCGTTACAGGCTTCTGGAAATACTACAGCAGCGGCCAAGTAGCGATCGATTGGCCCATCATGATTTACTTCACCATCTTAGCCACGATCGGTATTTTGATCGGCTCCTATAGCAGTCGGTATTGTGATGCCAAACAATTAGAAAAAGGCTTTGGTTACTTCGTCCTTGCGATCGCCACCCTAATCCTTATTAAAGGCGCTTAGGAAGACTTAAATATTTACCCAAATGTTTACCCATTTTCTTAAGAATCTTCCCCGGTTTCCCCCAAGCTTTAGCGCTATATTTTCAAGAAGAGTAATAAGCTTGCGTCCTTAAAAAAGGCACAGGAAGCAGAGCGCTCCATTCAACTTTTTTATTGACGCAAAAAGCCCTCTATTACCCAAATTTCTACCCAGATCTTCAGCCATCCAAGCAGGTTAATTATGACATCTTATCAGCAGGAAATTGATCACGTTAAATCCTACACCAGCCAACTCGCCAAAGAAATTCCCGACATCATGAAGGGGTTTTATGCCCTCAGCAAAGCCGGTTCCGCCAGTGGCAGCCTAGACACCAAAACCAAAGAACTCATCGCCCTAGCGATCGGCGTAGCAACCCACTGTGATGGTTGTATTAAACCCCATCCTAGAGCGGATTTCAAGACCCATTTGCGAACCCCCCCAAGAAAGCAGAACAATAGCAAACATTTTTTGTCCTCCCCAAAGGCTGAAACCCTTGCCAGGAGAGGCTGCGAGGTCTCCGACGAGTTTGCGTCGTTTGGGGCACTTTGGCGTAGGGTTCGCAACTGGCACATTGTGAAGAAGTTTTAAGGGGGCAGTTTGGACGTTTGATCCGGCGATCTAGAGATTACAGATTATCGATCGCTTTTTCCAGTTCTTGATGAACGATCGCCATGAGACTGACATCTTTAGGTGACTTAAAGTTCTTAAAATTGTCAGGCAAATCAATATTAACAATAAAATTTAGACAACCTAAAACCCTACTTTCCCACTTAGCGGAGTCTGCTAGATTGCTGAATCCCCATGCACGATAAAGCTGATCTTGGTCTAATCCCTTAAGTTGATGGAAGATAGTATTTCTTTCTACTAAAATTCCACCGCAAAGGATTTCTGAAATATCAGCATTTTTAACGATTTTTTTGCTAGATTCAGATTCCTTTAATAACTCAAATAATGGCTTTCCATGTAATGCCACTGTATTGAATTTTTTATTTTTATTACGATTGAACCATTCTTGTAGTTTAGGAGGTAGATTAATAGGATGGAAATATGGTGTATTTGGCTGATCAGGATTAGAATACTTGATTTGCTCAGGATATTTCTTAATAATGGCCCAGTCACGTATTAAACCTTCGATAGAACGAAATGTATGAAACATAGCTTCAACAGTATTCTTTTGTTCTAGCCGGACAATGCCTAAATAGGCTGCTTCATAAGCTGTCCACCAATAATACTGACGACGATCGCTAACAGCTTGTTTTAATTCTTGAAGCTCTGGGCTACTTAATTTGAGCAATTCACAAGCAAAACTATTGGATTTTTCACAATCATCACTATCAAATTTGGCAAAGTTCCACTGGAGTGCTGATTCCATGAGAATTTTGTCATCATCGCTCAGGTATTGACCAATAAGCTTCTCAACGCCAGCATAGTCATAGTTTTTCAATAGTTCCTTTGCCTGCTCCCGTTTGATACCCCTCAGATAGCTGGAACTTTCGACAAAGCCCGTGAGTTCAGCATTATGCTCATTGCTAACCAGGAAGCGAACACGATCGCCAAATTTAGCCAAACTACAAAACTGTACAGCGGAAGAAATGGCTGGAGTTCCCGCCTGATGGCTGACGTAAACCTTTCCACTATCTGACTGAATGGAACCAAACCCCTCCTTAACTAAGTCAAGAACACTATTCCAATTGTCTAATCCTTCAGCTTTTGATTTAGCCTTCAAAATTAATGGAGGATTTTGAAACTGTAAGTCAGGAAGAACATCTTCTAGTTCTTGTTTAAGATATTTCTCCAAGAGAGGCTGTAATGTACAAGTATCTTCCCAATATGGATGCCTTTGTGTTGCTCGGTCAGATACATCAAAGATAGACTGATCACTTAAGATCAAGATGATCCTATCAATTTTGATAGATTTTTCCTTGATTTTAGCAATGAAGTTATCGACTAATGGAAAAACCAGATCATTAAAATTTTGTT
>DALYGI010000403.1:0-3777 GCA_031971595.1 Prochlorotrichaceae cyanobacterium CTOTU29312 | reverse complement strand
CTATCCCTTGCTGCATTATACCCTAGACAAAATATCACTACAACGATCGCTTCCCGCACCTCTTCCTATCTCCCCAGCCCGATCGTTCCTTTGTCCTTTCTCAAGTCAATCATTTAGGACTTCTGTGGTAACAAAATCTAATATCGCCAGCATTCTGCTGTTAGGGGCAATTCATTCAGTTCGGCACGGGCTTCGCGCCAATTTGGATAGTGCGTATCAAGAAGGATGACAAAACGATCGTTATGGGTTGGTTCAAGAAGATGGGCCATTTCATGAACGATGACATATTCGAGGAGATCTTTGGGTTTCTTGACGAGTTCTGTATTTAACCGAATGTGTCTGGCTAAGGGGTTGCAACTTCCCCACTTCGTTTTCATCCGCTGGAGGTAGTACTGTGCTACTTTAACTCCCAGTTTGGCTTCCCATTTCTGAATTAAGGTTGGAACGGTCTGATGAAGCAGGGACTTGTGCCATTCGTGAAATACTTTAGCCCGCTCTTCTGGGGTGCTGCCAGGACGAACGGTGAGGGTAATATATTTGTGATCAAGAGTGACAACCGGTTTGGCCACTCGATAAACAACAGTTAACAAATAGCGTCGTCCCCAGACGTAATGGCTCTCCCGCTCAATCAATTGACGGGTGGTTTCTCGTGCTTGGTTTTTGAGTTGATATTGCTGCTCCCGAATCCAATTAAGCTTGCTAATGGCATAGGCACGGGCAACGTCGAGACGGGTTGAATTTGGAGCAACTAAGGTGACATGGCCATCTGGTGGGTGAACGGAAAGGTGTACATTTTTGACATCTTTCAGCGTCACGGCAATAAGAATTTCCCCCAGTTGGATTGTTTCGGTCATTAGTAACCACCTTGATTTTTAATGATCTCGAAAATTGCCTGCGTTGCGGTACGATCACGATTCATTATAGGGAAAATCGCTCTTAATACTTGCTTTTCTCGGATCTCGTCCCCTTTCCAGGCCGCTGGTGCCTCTTTCCGCAGGGTTCGATCGAGTTCCAGCGCGATCGCCGCTCTCTGGTTTTCGTCTGTGGGGCACTGAAAGGTGTCTGCTGGAATGCTAGCCAAATTGTTAAACAGCACGATCGCTTCTGGGTTACCGTGCAGCACCGCTGGTAGATCCGCATCAGGTTGTTTCCTTTCCAGCCGCTTCACCAAGGCTTCGGCGGCTTTGAGCAACTGTTCGTAGGATGCGGTATCTTCTCGCTTTTGTTGGATCAAATCGTCCAGTAGTTTCGACATTTCCTCGTAAAATCTCGGATCGGTGAGTTGGCCGCGGATAATCGTTTTACGGACGTTGTTGATGATGCCCTCGGCGATCGCATTCCTAGAAAGATTTCCCTTGTTATTGAGCTTTTGGGCAATGGCATCATGAATGCCGGTCTCAATAATCAGTTCGGTCAGGGAGAGGGAACTTAAGTTGCCGAGTTCATTAGAGGAATCAGCCTGAATGTAAGTATTGATCAGGTGGCGCATATCCCCCTCATAGGGCTTGATGTCTAGCTCTTCGCCGGAATGCTTTTTGATAGCTGCTCTTGTGTCGGTATAAAACTGGACTTCTCGCGCTAGAGCGGCAATCTCAGCCTCAGAGTAGCCCGCTTCTTCGAGATTCTGCACGATGGCGACATAGGTGCGGAGAAAGGTGGCGACTGCCTTGTAAAAAGAAATTCGCAGTGGCTCGGTGGTGTTCAGGGCGTTGGGATCGCTGGCATCACCGCAGAAGTAATACAGGTATTGCTCAACTTCACGGGGCTGTGGCACGGGTTCGCAGAGATAGTGGAGGGCTTCACGGGTTTGATTTAGCTGCTTTTTGCCCTCTTGCAGATGGTCTTTAATAATCACATTGGCATTGTCACCGTTGTCAATGTCTAATTCATCTGAATTGTAAACGGCGATCGAGTTTTGCACCTGCTCGAAAAGTTCTTTGTAATCAACGATGTGGCCGTAGTCTTTGTCATCCCCATCCAGCCGATTCGTGCGGCAAATGGCTTGAAAGAGCGTATGATCCCGCATTTCGTTGTCGAGATAGATGTAGGTGCAGGAGGGGGCATCAAAACCAGTCAGGAGTTTGCTAACCACGATCAGCAGTTTGCAGTTGGCGGGTTCTTGAATGAAGCGGCGTTTGGTTTCTGCTTCGTATTGTTGAGTCGATTGACCCTGCTTTAACACATGCTGAGTGTAGGTATCGAACTTGTAGCGATCGTCGCTGTGGTTAGATTCGCGGGAGATGGCGTTATGGTTTGGCTCGTAGGAGGTGATGATGCCGCAGTATTGACCGAATGACGTGTTCTGGAACAGGCGAAAATAATGACAGGCATCGTAGATTAAGGCTGCGACAAGGATGGCCGTCCCCCGATCGTTGTTTAAGCGGGGCTGCACTCCGAAGTCGTGGATGATGTCAGCAATGATCCGCTGTTTGCGTTCCCCCGAACTCATGAGTTCTTCCATAGTGGCCCAGCGCTTGCGGAGAACAGCCCGCTGGAAGTTGTTCAGCCCTTTGGTCTTTTGGTCAAACCAGGCATCGATCGCCTTCTGGGATGTGAGTTTCTGCGGTACGTTGCGGGCTTCGTATTTCAGGTCAAGGATAACCTGGTCTTCGACGGCCTCGTGAAACTTGTAGGTGTGGATGTAGGTACCAAAGACCTCGCGGGTGGTTTGCTTGTCTTTGCGAAGGAGGGGGGTGCCGGTAAAGCCGATGAAGAGGGCATTCTCTAGCCAGCGCTTCATTTGCTTATTCATGTCGCCGCCTTGGGTGCGGTGGCATTCATCAACAAAGACATAGAAGCGTCCGTGAATTGGGGGTGGATCGCTCTTGAGGTCAAGATCGAACTTGTGAATGAGGGCACATAGCAGCCGTGGCGTTGCGACCGTTAATTTTTCGATAAACTGCGCCCGTGAGATGATGCGAGGCGAGGGGGAATCTTCACCGATCACACCTGCGTTTTTCATCACGCCTTCGATTTGCTTATCGAGTTCGTCACGATCGGTGATGATCAGAATCCGTCCTTCAGGGTCAAACTCTAGCAACCATTTGGCGATCAGCACCATGAGGATGCTTTTGCCACTGCCCTGGGTATGCCAGATCACGCCGCCCTCTCGCTGGCGGATGCGTCGCTGTGCAGCCTTGACCCCAGCAAACTGATGGGGACGGGGTACTTTTTTCTGGCCACCGTCGAAGATGATGAAGTTGCGGATCAGGTCAAGCAGGCAAGATTTTTCGCACATTTCAGCCAGGGGCCGATCGAGCAGGGAGCCAGGCGCGGGCGGGTTTCCGCTTCGGTTCTGTCCTTTCCACTCGACAAAAAATTTCTCTGGGGTGCCAATGGTGCCGTAGCGTAGCCCTTGGGAATCGTTGCCTGCAAAGACCAATTGAACAGTAGTAAAAAATCCCTGGTTAAAAATTTCTTCTTGATTCGTAATCAGTTGGCGCACACCCTCCGCCACTTCAACGGAGCCGCGTTTGAGTTCGATAACGGCGATCGCCATGCCATTGAGGTAAAGCACCAGGTCGGGTCGGCGTTGATAGCCACCTTTGAGCGTCACTTCTTCAGCGAGGGCAAAATCATTGGCTTCAGGGCGTTCCCAATCCACAAGATGCACAGTTTCATGGGCTTTTCCGGCGGCGATTTGGACGGGGATGCCGTAGCGCAGCAGTTGGTAGGTGCGGAGATTAGCTTGGTAAAGCGTGATTCCTGTGACATCGGCAGCGGTTTCGAGTTTTTGCAGCGCAGCAGAAATGTGGGCGGCGGAATAGCCCCGTGCGG
>DALYGI010000402.1:0-3785 GCA_031971595.1 Prochlorotrichaceae cyanobacterium CTOTU29312 | reverse complement strand
CTCAGGAGTGGCGATCGTTTCGTCCAGTCGATTAGATTCATAGTTATGGCTAGCGGGATGGAGGACGGGTATTCCTTCCATGAGATCATGGCTTTCTTTGCCGATGCTCCAAAACTCCTGAAAACGGGACAGGGTTTCAAAAAGTAGGGTGCTACCGGCACGGGGGGCAGAGACAATAAAAATAGGTTTTTCAAAGTGAGGAATTTCCCGATCGCTCACCCGCTGCCAGTCTAAAATCTGATCTTTTTTCCGCTTATCCATCACCCGGCGGCTAAATTGCCGTAGGCCGGTTTGCTCTGTGGGCATCAATACGGAAGCAATCAGTTTCAGCGATCGTTTTCCTAAGCCATTGATGGGTAAGTAGAGGGTTGCTTGGCTAATAATTTTTTCCTTAAAAAATAGGATTAAATCTTGATATTTTAATTCCCCTCTCAAGCTATAGCCAAACTGATGAAAGGTCTTAGTCCATTCCTGGGCAAAACGATCGATCTGTGAGCGCAGCTTTTGATACTCCAAGGCAGGCGTATTGGCTTCTAGTTCCGTTTTCAACGGTAGCAGCAAATCCTCAAGTTCTAAGGGATTCATAACCCTAAAACAATAGGGAACAGTTAATAGTGTTGCCGTGGGATTGGGGGTAAATTGATAGGGATCGGTCATCCACTGAGGCAAATCTAAATCCTGGGGAGTTTCAATCCACAAGGCCACAAAACGATCGTAGGTACCTTCATAGGTAAAGGTATAGCTCTCTTCAGGGTTAAACAGATAGAGACGATTCTGGTCTAAAGTAACAACCTGATCCTTCTGATCCTTCTGATCCTTAAATTTTAGGCGACATTGCTGCGCGTTAACTAAGGGAATCCACAGCGATCGTTGGACAGACTGATAATAGGTTTGAGCTTCAGTAAATGTTAAATGTTCTTGAGGTTGAATCTGAACTAAACGGGTACGTCCTAAAATGATTTGAGACTGGCTTAACCAGGTTTGAACCCTAGGACATTGGGCGAGTAGGGGAGTCGGTTTTAAGGTACTACTCAAGGGAAAATCAAAAATTAAATGTCCCCCTAAAGCAACCAATGGCAACCCCTGGGGAAATTGTTCCCAATCGACCGAAGAAAATTGCTCAATATCCTGATTTAAACGATCGGAATAAAGATCTTTAGGGAGTTTATAGGTTTGAATAGAAGCCGTTAGCATATCTCGTAGGGGCCGGGTTTCCCGACCCATATTGTAAAAGCGTAGAGCCGAATTCTCTCGACCCATATTGTGAAACCGTAGGGCCGGATTTCCCGACCCATATTATGGACAGGCTTTGATTATTCAAAAAATGCCTGAACCGCATCCGCTAAGGTTTTGCTGACAAAATCACCGTAGAGCATCCCTTTACGAGTGAGTTCTAAACTATCCGCAGAAACCGTAATCAGGCTTTCCTGTTGCAATTGCCGCAGGGTATTGGCACAGATGGTTTCCAGTTTGCAACCGTGGCGCTCTTTGAACCCTTTTAAGTCCAGGCTTAATAACTTCGCCCCCATCAATACTTCCCGTACCATTTGATCAACGGTGTTGAAACGATAGCCTCGGCTGAGGGGTAACTCATTCCCTTCTAAAGTAGAGGCGTATTTCTCCATATCACTGGTATTTTGTAACAGAGAATCCCCTAGGGAACCAAAGGCGGAAACCCCAAATCCATAGAAGTCCATGCCTCGCCAAATACTGGTAATATACTGGCTCTCGTCACAGCCGTTTTTGGTATAGGTAAAGAAACTCCACGGCAGATAATTAGAATCCATTAACAGATTCATGGCGTGCTCTGCAAATTCCATTTCCTTCTCTTCGGAAGGTAGGTCTAATTCCTCTTTCCGCACCCCTTGATCAAAGACTTCTGTATTAGCGAAAGCTTCCATTTTATAAACGGTGATACTTTCAACTCCGGTTTGAATAGCACGTTCCACACTTTGATGCCAGGTTTCGTCCGTTTCCCCCGCTAACCCACTGAGCAGGTCAATATTAATATTCCATTGACCCGCCCCAACTTCCTGAGCCAATTCGATCGCTCGGTAGGCCTGTTTTTCATCGTGACCCCGACCACTGAGTTTAATAATTTTATCCACAAAGGATTGCATGCCCATACTCAGGCGAGTGACCCCTAAACTTTTGAGGGTTTCGAGTTTAGAACGGGAAATGGTGAGGGGTTCTGCTTCAAAGGAAAACTGGTTTTTACCTTCAAAATGTTTGAAATTGCGGCGTAGTGCTTCCACAATTTTAGTGACCTGGCCTTCCACCAGTAAAGAGGGGGTTCCGCCGCCAAAATACACCGCATGAATGGGACGATCGCCAAGGTGAAACTTTTCCGTGGCCATGTCGATCTCGTTGCACAAGACTTCTATATAACGATCGACTTCAGGACGATATTCTTTAAGATCTACGGTTTTGTAATAGCAAAAAGAACAACGTTGGGTACAAAAGGGAATATGTACATAAATACACATAGGCTGATCCTCAACCTTTTGGGTTAAGGCTTTGCGATTCCAACGCCGAAAAGAAGGATAGTTGGTAATTAGCGGTAGGCGCTTCAGGTCTAAAGTCGATTTGGGTTCAGCGATCGTAATCATGGGGCGTAGATAGGGAGGTTGACAGGAGGTAAATAGGATGAGGACGGAGAATGGGGGAAGAAAGCTTAGAAGAGATCTAAGCAGCAACCCCTGCTTCTAGTTTGCTGATAATGAACTGAGAAAGGATGTTGAGATTGCCAAAATATTCAGGGCTGAGTTCAGAATCTTCAAACTGAACGTCAAAATGTTTTTCAACTAGAGAAATCATTTCCACGGTAGCAATGGAATCGAACCCTAGCCCATCCTCAAATAATGAGGTATTCTCATCAATTTCCTCAATGGTTAAATTAATATCTAACTCATTGGCGATAATTTCTTTTAGTTTGGCGATAATACTAGCTTGATCCATGATCGAAGTCCTCCTCAATAGGGTAAAAACGGGTTAAAACAGGGTAAAAAAGTTAAAAGTTAACACCGAAAAGTAAAGGAATTTGTATTCCTAAAGCCGGACAAGGGCCTGGCGATCGACCTTGCCATTGGGCAAGAGGGGCAGACTTTTGAGAATGTGGATCGCATCTGGCACCGCTCGCTTGGGTAAACGATCGAAACAGTGGGATCGAATCTCTGACTCCAGAGGCTGAAAACCCTTGGCCGGAACGCAATAGGCCACTAGCCCCTTGCCCCTGCTGCTTTCCCCCTTCGCCACCACCACCGATAGCTCTACGGAGTCGCAGGTATCGATGGCCCGCTCCACATCGGAGAAAAACACCAGTAAGCCGTCGCGGTTGACACTATGATCACAGCGCCCCACTACGGAGATGCGCCCGCTGTCGCTCACCTGGCCAAAGTCTTTGGTGCGGAACCAGTCCAAAGATTGCGCCCCGGAAGCCGGATCCCCGCAAGACTGATTTTTCCAAGGATGATCGCCCCAGGGTTGCCCCTGAGCATCCACATAGCCCTCAAAACCCGTAGGATTCTGACACCAGAGTTCCCCAAGCCCTGCCCAGTCCGGCGCGAGATCTGCCTGGGGATATTCCAGCTTAAAGCGGAGCCCTGGGAGGGGTAGCCCCACACTGTTGGCCCGCAGATCCACCCCATCCTCTGGACTGGCGGCGGCCATAATGCCCATTTCCGTACTGCCGTATAATTTGACCAGACAGCCAAACTGAGCCTCATACCGATCGAAGGTTTCCGATCGCATCCGATCCCCCGCTGCCACGGTCATCCGGTAGGGTC
>DALYGI010000401.1:0-3807 GCA_031971595.1 Prochlorotrichaceae cyanobacterium CTOTU29312 | reverse complement strand
TCAAGCTGGTCGATCGCTGCTTTTAACGGTTCGCGGCTGATGCTCTCCATTGTCTTCCTTAGTCCTTAGTCATGTATTAACTGTAACTGTAACCAAACTGTTCAATTTCAGGAGCCGCATATTCAGCCACGATCGCTGCTTGTTCTGGGGTAAACACCGCTTGATAGGGTCGTCGATCGCCTCGAATTTTGCCCTTTGCCTGGGGTAGCCACCCATCCTAGTCCAAACCAACCCGATCGCAAATGTGACGTAAATTTGCAATACAGGTTTCAATGGATCGGTGTATGGGGCATCTGAATCTATTTTATAAACTGATCTAATCTAATCTATAAAGAGAGCGGATCAACCCCTAATTCCTGAAGTTTAGCCGCCAAACGATCGGCCCGTTGACGTTCCTGTTCAGCCCGTTGATGCTCCTGTTCGGCCCGTTGATGTTCCTGTTCCGCCCGTTGACGTTCCTGCTCCAATTGGCGCGATCGGTCTTGGTAGGAGACAAAAGACTCACCATCAGGACGATAAATTTTCAATGGGTTGGCCTTCGGGTCAAAGCGAATGCCTAGCCGTGGACTCTGCCAATCCTGTAAATCTTCAAGCCAATCTAACATTTCATCCTGGCGTATCCAGCCTTCCAGCCCATTCTGATCCGGATCATAGAGGTAATATTCCTCGACACCATAGTTTTGATAAAACATTAACTTGCGGTTCATTTCACCCCGTCGATTTCCTGGAGACAGGATTTCAAACACCACTTGGGGCGGAATATTATCTTCTTCCCATTGTTTATAGGAGCCACGATAGCCTTTAGGTCGCCCAAATACCACTAAAGTATCAGGGGCTTGGCGGATTTTGGGATTCCCTTCTACCGGATACCAGAGTAAATCTCCGGCCACAAATACCTCAGGATTTTCGGCAAAAAGCCACTCTAAATTCTCTTTGATTAGGGTAATCCATTCAAACTGAAGGGTATTATCTGACATGGGCTGACCATCACTATCCGGATATTCGAGAGCACTATTCGGAAAAGGGGATTGGATGATTTCGAGGCTTTTACCCTTCAAATCCTGAAAATCTTTACTTTCTGTACTTTGAAGGATAGGTGTAACAGGTAACACAGTCATGAACGACTCCTTCTGATCAAGACTCTGATGAAAACTCTGAGTTATTCGTCATTCTAACGCACCCGATCGCCTAGACGGGGACAAACGATCGCCACTAAGATTTTGGGTAAAGCTATAAGCCACTGCCGCCGTTGGAGTATCTTGAAGGGCTTGCCATTGTCGTTGTAATTTCCCAGGAGTCCAGAGATCATCCCCATCCAGAAATGCGATATAGTCTCCCCTCGCTACTGCTAACCCTCGGTTACGGCTCAGGGACACCCCAGAATTCATAAAATTTAAGAGTTGAAATCGATCGTCTAACTCAGGGTGTTGTTGCTGATAGGCTTCTAAAATTGCCAGGGTTGAGTCCGTCGAGCCATCATTGACCACAATTATTTCCCAATTGGGCCAGGTTTGGGCTAAAACAGAATCTAAAGTCTCAGCGATCGTCTCAGCACCGTTAAACACAGGAATAATGACTGAGATGGTCACGGTAGCTGTCATCAGGTCTTCGTCTAGACTTACAAATCTTTACAAGTATTGCACTTTAGGATCACAGCCTTACAGCCTCAGGTCACAGCCTGGGATCACAGGCAATAGCCTATCATGGTCACCGATCCTAAAGTGCAATGGGGATAGCCTAGTACTTTAGGCTAAATCGTGTATGCTTGCCCTAGATCTGACAAAAGCCGCTTAAGCGTGTGATTGTACGATCGTTATAACAAATTTTAGGACTGTTTTGGGTAACCTGTAACTCTATCTATTCCCGTCAAAGTCCGTTCTTACACGTAACCCTATCCTATCCTATCTATTCTGATCTCGATCCAATTTTGGAGATTGACCTATGGCTAAGAAAATTTCCACTCCTGCCGCTTTTCTAAAGGGGCTCAAGCACCTTTCTACGGAACAACTCTTGGCCAGTCAGGATCAATCTGCCTTACATCACCTTTGGCGGGCTTGGTTTGTCACCCAGCGATCGTCTGGGCTTGCTCAGGGGGGGTTTATTTTACCCACCGTTACGCTCCTGCTCCTGATGGTATCCCTGATCATTGGGTTACTGATTTCCCGTACCTATAGCCGGACGGCCCAAGTTGCTGGCGATCGTCAGCAAACGGCGCTTTACAATGCCGCCACCCCTGCGATCGATCGAGGCAAGGCAAAATTAGAGTATATGTTTAGGGAAGCGGGTTTATCTGCGTTGCCTTCCGATGATGACTTAGAACGAGAATTATTAAAAGCGCGTTATAACTTGCCCAGCCAATCTAACGCAGGAGCAGAAGAACGTGTTGATATTGACGGTAATGGCACGTTAGATAACGCCTGGATTTATGAAACAGATGTAGATGGTGATGGTACTATAGAAACCGTTGCTTATTCTATTATGTCTAATGCCAGTCGTAGGATAGATACCAATGACGATGGTGTGGCGGACACTACGGTAGAAATTGAGAATTCTGACCCACTTAAAGCCTCCAGCCGAGTGGTACGCAATGGGCCAATTAACCTGGAAACTTCTAATAAATGTCCCAATACTCAAGGAACCCCAGCTTCTGGATGGGAATCAACTACAGATTCTAGTCAGCTTCGCAAAGCCTTACAAGTTCATGCGATCGTTCTTGATGATGCGGATGCTACTAATTCAGTTTTTGCCACCTTAGAAATGCAACAAGATCGCCAGGCGGAATTGGGGAACAAATGGGGTGCGTGGTTCCGTTACGATATTGTTGCCTCTCCCTTTGCTCGATTTAATTTCAATGGAGCCATGCACACTGAGGGGAGTATTGCTCTCGTTCCCTTTGATAATACTCGCCCAGGAAATTTCCTTTATCTTGTTTCTTCTCCCTCTTCTTGTATTTATAATCTGGCAGCATCAGAGGTCTCGGTGGGTTCTCGCAACCTTGATGATGATGGCTTTGATTTTCAAGGACAAGTCCTTCAGGTTGATTACCGAAATGATTCCGAAATAACTAATGGATTAAGTGTCGATCGTTTTGTTGCTAGACCCAACAACTTAACGTCATTAAGCACCGATGCTAGTATAACTGGCCCAACCATTGATCGTATTTTGCTGAGTGCAGACACAAATAGCGGTAATACTCGTAAAGATTCCGTAATTGACAGCACCAAGTTTTCAGATGTGGCCCTCAATCCCATTGTGTTGTTTACCCAGGGGATTAGTGAAGCATTGGGCTCTGATCCAACCAACGCTACTCGGCGAACAACTAGTACTGAGTGGGATGAGGAGGTAAGCGCCCGATCGGTAGGGAATGGAGAATATGGTCGTATTTTTAGTAGCGATAGTCCGTTACCCTTTTTAGATGATACCTATCGTGCGGATAACCGGGGCGGGCCAAAGCCTGTTTATAATAACCAATTTAGTATTCCCAGTACAGTAACCCTAGGGTCTACACTCACAGATAGTACTCTCACTGAAAACGACCCGTTAGCCAAAAGTCCACCGGATGAAATGGGATATGGCTTGGATGGTTACTGGGAGCGCCGCGCCCGCCGTACCGGAGTGCGGATTATTGTGGGGCAGCGCTTGGAGTTGGGGAATGCGAATGAGTGGTTGTATGAGGATCTAGACTTAAGTGGTGGTTTAAACACCTTAAATGAGGTAACAGATAGCCGAGATTATGACGGAGATAATCTGGCAAATAAGACTGCGGTTGCTGAAGACTTGAATGGTAATAGCTATTTAGATGTTGAT
>DALYGI010000400.1:0-3846 GCA_031971595.1 Prochlorotrichaceae cyanobacterium CTOTU29312 | reverse complement strand
GGAATAGGGTTGAGTTTTGAGTTTTGAGTTAGGGGACAGGGAATAGGGAATAGGGTTGAGTTTTGAGTTTTGAGTTTTCAGTTAGGGAATAGGGAATAGGGAATAGGGTTGAGTTTTGAGTTAGGGGGCAGGTGGAGAAGAAACTGGGGATCAAAACGATCGTTTTTAGTCTTAGGGATCCCTGGTTTCTTCTCGATTCAAAGCCAAGATTGAACAACAAGATTAGAGAAACCGGGGATCTCGGTCTACGATCGTAATGCTCCTAAAAGGGCCGATCGCATGACTGCAATGGGGACATTTTGACCTGTCCAAATTTCTAAGGCGGCTGCTCCCTGTTGTACCAACATTTCTGTACCGTCGATCGTTTTTAGGCCTCGGCGCTCTGCTAATTTCAGCAGTTCTGTGGGTCTAGGCACATAGATTAAGTCATAAACGATCGCTTCTGGGGGCAAGAGGGCGATTTCACTAGCTGTCAGGGGAGATTGTTCGATGTGGGGAGCCATGCCGAGGGGGGTTGAGTTTACGACTAAACTACTCTGGGGTAGGAGGTGGGGCAAATCCGCCCAGGGGGCAATTTTCAGCTTGGAAGCTGCCGGAGTTCCCTGCCAACTGTCCTGAAATTGCTGCAACTTTTCTACACTGCGGCCCACTACCCACACCGCACTCAAACCCAGTTGATCGCATCCGGCTACCCCGGCCCGGGCCGCCCCTCCACAGCCCAAAATCAATCCTATCTTTCCACTCAGGGCCGTTTCCCCCAGCAGGGGGCTGATCAATCCCTGCACATCCGTATTGGTTCCCTCCCAACCCAAGGACGATCGCCACACCGTATTCACTGCTCCAATGGCTTGGGCCAGAGGTGTAACCGCCGCCAGCAAGGGCAAAATAGCCTGTTTATGGGGAATGGTGACATTAAACCCCCGCACACCGATCGCCCTGAAGCCTGCTAACGCCGTGGCCAAATTCTCCCCGTGAACCGGGAAGGGCACGTAAACAAAATCTAGCCCCATCACCCCTAGGGCCGCATTGTGCATCACTGGGGACAGGGAATGTTTAACCGGATCGCCAATAATGCCCAGGAGTTGGGTTTTGCCGGTAATGGGAAGAGAGGGGTTCATGGTGATTGACCTAACCGCAGGGGCTGGATAGCCTGGAGTCTGATGGCTAACTTGATGGCTAACTGGATTACAGCTTAATTCCTAGCTTAATTACAGCTTGACCGACTGTAACGCCACACGGGGATTATAATTCCGCACGGCCCGCACCTGTTCGTAGGCTTTGCGCTCCGCATCCGTTAGGCTCTTGGGGGGCATAATGGCAATTTTGACCATCTGATCTCCCCGTTTGCCCTTTTTCGGCCAGCCCTTACCCCGCAGCCGTAAGGATTGACCCGATCGTACTCCGGGGGGCACTTGCACACTAACCGCTCCATCTGGGGTAGGCACTTCGATCGTGGTTCCCAGCACCGCCTCATCAGGAGCGATCGGCACTTCACAGATCAGGTTATCTTCTTCTAATTGGAAAAAATCATGGGGCTTCAGGTCAATCACTAAGTACAAATCCCCCCGCACAGACTGGTAGGGATGCAATTGTCCTTTCCCTTTGAGCCGCACGCGGCTACCTGGTTTTACCCCCGCCGGAATTTTCACCTCGATCGTTTCGCCCCCCACATTCAGGCGCTTCTGGACTCCGTGGAACGCCTCGGAAAAGGTCAGGGTCAGGTTAGTTTCCCGATCCAGGGTTGTGGTGTTTGCGCTGGAGGTTCCCGGAGGATTAAAGCCCCCAAAGCCGCTACTGGAGCTAGTTCCAGGGCGATAATTGTAAGGACTCCCCGCACTACGTCCCAAAAGCTCATTAATAAACTCTTCAAAATTCGTGAAATCCGAAAAGCCAAAATCCTCCACCCCTCTGGCAGATCCCGCTGCTCCCGGTTGGGCGGCCTGTTTCCAATATTGGCCAAACTGATCATACTTGCGCCGCTTTTCAGGATCCGAGAGGACTTCGTAAGCCTCATTAATTTCCTTAAACCGGGTTTCTGCCGTCTTATTATTGGGGTTCAAATCCGGGTGATATTGCCGGGCTAAACGCCGGAAAGACTTCTTAATTTCATCGGCATCGGCGGATCGGCCTACCCCCAGAATTTCATAATAATCTTTGAAATCGGTTGCCGCCATGAGCCCAGCCTCTCCTTGTGGTGCAAAATGTGGTGCAGAATGATTAAAGGTTTCTTTAAGAATAAACCCCATTGTGTCTCGGTGGAGAGTGATCTAAGTTCGTATAACCGCTCTCAGGTTATTCGGTTGTGAAGAATCTGTGAAGAATCTGGAACCCCGCTGACCCGTCGAGAGCCCTTGCCCACCATTCCACCCTTGCCCACCATTCCCCTAGATGTGGTACATTACACCCGCACCCAACTCCGCAGTGAATAGCCCCTAGCTTCTGGTGATTGAAACCTAGAATACAGACCTGACTAGGGGTAACTAGCTAGTTATCTAATCTCTAATCTATCTAATCTCTAATCTAAAAAAGGAAAGGAGCCGGTCTTTATGGGGGAAAAGCGACGCATTGGAGTCTTAACCAGTGGTGGCGACTGCGCCGGTTTAAATGCGGTTATTCGGGCAGTGGTTCACCGGGCAGAAAGCACCTACGGCTGGGAAGTTATTGGCATTAAAGAGTCTACCAATGGCTTAGTGTGCGACCCTCCCAAAGGAATACCCCTCACCAGTCCTCAAGTCGATCGCTGGTTGATTAGTGGCGGCACTTTTCTGGGAACCACCAATAAAGGAAACCCCTTCGCCTTTCCGATGGCAGATGGGCAGGTCGTCGATCGTTCTGGGGATATTATTGCGGGGTATCACAAACTGGGGTTATCCGCCTTAATTGCCATTGGGGGCGATGGTAGCCTTAGTATTCTGCGTACCTTAGCGGTCAAAGGGGGCTGGAACTTAGTCGGCATTCCCAAAACCATCGACAACGACGTGGGGGCCACGGAACGCTCCATCGGCTTTGATACCGCCGTTAACATTGCCACCGAAGCCCTCGATCGTCTTCACTTTGCCGCCGCCAGCCACAGCCGGGTAATTATCCTAGAAGTGATGGGCCGAGATGCGGGACACATTGCCATCAGTGCAGGCATTGCCGGGGGAGCAGACATTATTCTCATCCCCGAAATTCCCTACACCCTAGAAAATATTGCCCGAAAAATTCGGCAAAACCAAGATCAGGGCAAAACCTACTCCTTAATTGTGGTGGCGGAAGCGGTGAAAACCGAAACAGGCGAACCCATCACCAGCACCAACCGCCTCGGTCAAAATCGTTTAGGGGGCATTGGTCACTACCTAGCCGATGCCATTTGCGAAGTCACCGGCGCAGAAACCCGCGTCACCGTCCTGGGACACACCCAACGGGGCGGAACCCCCTCCCCCCTCGATCGCCTCATTGCCTCAGCCTTTGGGGTGGCCGCCGTGGATTTAGTGGCTCAGGAACAGTACGATCGGATGGTCACCTGGGAACAGCGCCAAGTGTCTAGCGTACCCATTGAATACGCCATTAGTACCTACGCCACAGTTAACCCAGAAGGTACCCTAGTCCGCACGGCCAGAGGTCTAGGAATTTGCTTAGGAGACCAGTAAATCCCCAAACCAAAACCGATCGCTTTCCCCCTTTTTTCCCAAATTCCTAACTCCCAACTCCCAACTCCTAACCCCTATTCCCTATTCCCTATTCCCTATTCCCTATTCCCCATTCCCTATTCCCCCATCCCCTATTCCCCCATCCCCTATTCCCCCATCCCCTATTCCCTATTCCCTATTCCCTATTCCCTATTCCCCATTCCCTATTCCCCAT
>DALYGI010000399.1:0-3858 GCA_031971595.1 Prochlorotrichaceae cyanobacterium CTOTU29312 | reverse complement strand
GGTCGCTGCTTCTGCGATCGTGGTGGGTAAGGTTTGCATGATGTTCTAGGGGAAGGGGCGATCGTTAAACATGGGATTCCAAATCTTGGTTGTCTTCTAAAACCTGCAAAAGTTGTTCTCGGATTTCTCGCGCCGGTGCGCCCAAATCAACGGTTGCAAAACGAATTGCGTGGTTCTGAATCACAACCGCTTCATTTAGACTCTCTCCAACCGAAGGATGAAGCAGTAAGCCGGTGGCTTTCTCCCAGAGGGGATCACCACTGCCTTCCTGGGATCTCAGGTAAGTGTAAATTTGATAAACATATCCGCTGTGTAAGGTTTGCTCCCGATGCCAACCTCGCTTTAGGATAGCGGTGAACTTGGTATCAATGACAATCTTCTGCTGTGTTGCTGCATGGCTCAGGATCATGTCCGTTCGCATAGAGGGAAGGATGTTACTAATCCCTGGGCTTTGATGTTCAATGCGCCAATTCAGAGACTTTCCGGCATCAACCCGCCATCCCCTTTGAGACAAGACCACATCATAGAAGCCTGCCACTCCTTTTTCGTAAAGCTTCCGCACCCAATGGATCTCTTTATCCGGTGAGGAGAGTAGGCGAGTTCCAGCCGTTTCTGTTGGTAAAGCCAGGTTAAAGGCGAGATGGGCTGCTGCTACCATGGGCTGATCTGCTGCATCGTGTCTCCCAAAACGATCGATGGAGACTTCCCCCCGCCAGGGGCGCTCCCCCGTTACTCCCATCCGTTTCAAACTACCCGCTAACGATCGACAGCGGTGGGCGAGTTCAACACGGTTAACAATGCTGGCAATTTCTTCTAGGGCGGCCCGCACAAAGCGATTACGGGCCGTATTAACGGTCAGTTCCTCGAAGCGACAAGCCACTTTTCCCCGGTCTAACAGTCCGTGTCTTTCCGTTTTCAGTAAGTCAATGCGTCCCCGCACCCGATTCACGATCGCTTCCCGGTTTTGGTAGCCATAACTCAAATTGCGCTGAATACGGCGCTCAACCTGACGGCAGAGCATTTCTGCTACGAGATCGGGAATATCGTCGGGATTGTCTTCGATGCTGACTTTGGCAGTGTCTAAATCCCGGAATAGATGGGAGGCATAGAGCATCAGCAGCCAGAGGTTACGCACGGGAATGTTCCCAATTCGAGGGCTTTCTGCTGTTGAAGGGGAGTCCAGGCTGGGGAGTGTTTGGAACATCATCAAAATCCTTGAAGGAGCTTTTGTCTAGCCTGTTGAGCTTTGCCTAGGGCATCAAACCAGTATTCATCCAGTAAGGGGCCAATTTCCGTTTCCACCACCTGACGGAACCATTCACGGGCATCTTGGATTGGACTCTGAGCGGTAGGAGTGACATAGCTATGGCCCACTCGAAACTGTGGCCCTAGTCCAGGATCTACGGAAAGGTCTGCGTTGAGGGCTTGGATGCGTTTTTCAATTTCTTCGAGCATGGTTGACTCAATCCCACTTTGAGCTTGAACCCAGTCCCGCCAAGCCTGTCCTAGGGTTGGTTCCAAATCAATGAAGGCAAACCGACGGCGCAAAGCTAGATCCACCAGAGCCAAAGAGCGATCGGCAATGTTCATGGTGCCGATAACATAGAGATTTTCTGGGATGAAGATGGGATCCCTATCCGATCGCTTGTAGGAAAGTTCCAGAGCCGAGTCAGGGTTACGTTTGTCCGCTTCTAAGAGGGTCAGCATCTCCCCAAAAATCTGGGCAGGATTCCCCCGATTAATCTCCTCGATCACCACCACATAGGGAGAGGCGGGATCCTGTTGAGCCATAGCGATCGTCTGGGTGAAGATGCCATCCACTAAGTTTAGTTTGCCTTCCCCCGTTGGTCGCCACCCCCGAATAAAGTCTTCGTAGGAAAGGTTGGGGTGAAACTGCACAGGTCTAACCTTACTTTCATCCCGTTGCCCTACTAAAGCAAAAGCCAGCCGTTTTGCCAGCCAGGTTTTACCGGTTCCGGGTGGCCCTTGAAGGATGATATTTTTCTTGACCCGCAGGCGGTTCAGGATGGTTTCAAGTTTTTCAGAGGAAAGAAAACAACCATCCTTCAGGATGGCATCGATCGAATAGGGTGGGATCTGATGGAGAGGAGGTTTTGGAGGGAGAATAATCTCTCGTTCGTCTTCATCGGTATCAACTGGATCCTCCGGTGCGGCTGTCTCCTCAATCCAGGAAGCCCAGGATAATTCCGGGAATGAGTGGATGGGATAATTTGGCTCCTGAAAATGATCTTGCAGATCTTCCAAGACCTTCAGATAATCTTCGGACGGTGGGGGGCTATTCCCAATAGAGATATGCAGCTTGTGGGTAATATAGTGCCGCGATCGACTATCCAGTGTGAGGAAATGCCAGGGGCGAATCCAGTACAGCCCCATACTTAGGTTCCATTTCACGCCCCAACACTGCATCGCTCGATCGTAAGCCTGGGCAAAGGTCGATCGGGTTTCCTCGTTGTCCGATTCTGAAAAAGCGATAGCTTCGGCAAACACATCCCACAGCGTATCAATGTCATTGGGTTTGCGCTTGTAGCTATAGGCAAAAAACCACGTTCTTTGGTTATTGACCAGGGGAATCCCATCAAAGCCAGTTGGAACTGGTTCTGAAACTCCCATAAGTTGAGCCAGTTCCTGAGCAATGATCTTGCGATTGGCATCCGTAATGCCTCGGTTAAAGGTTCCCATTACGGTAAAGGGGCAAATATCTTGGAGAGGGCCACCGGGAACACCTTCTTCATAATGATCGTTCAGGACTGCCATGCAGTTGAGCCGAGTGGAAATCTCGTGAAGTCCAGCCACCAATTCATCCCGCCGATTCCTATAGGTCAAAAGCTTATCTGCTAATGCTTCATAGAACGTAGTCCACTGAAAATCCCGATCGCTATGGTCAATATCACCAAACCGCTCTCGCCAAAATGGATCATTTCTAAAGCGATCGATGTCCTGGGGTTTGTTCTCAAAGGTAAATTTGATTAATTCATCTGCACTCCATTTGCTGGAGGTAACTCGCCAGACGGTTGCTCTATTGGTGTAGAAATACCATTCACGGGGAGCGGTCAAGGGTTCCCAGTCTACTTCAACGGTATGTCCATCTCCTCTATTTTTCGTAATGGTTCCAATAGCTTTGATGGTCATGACGGAAACAATGTGGCCCCGGTTATCAAAGGGGAGATCTTTTTTGCGGATATAGGCTGCTTTGATGGCAATCCGATCGCCTTCAGCCATGGACTTCACGGTATCAAGGTATTTATCTTGATAGCGATGTTCCCAAATGCCTTCTTTCACAAACCGATCTGTCTGATCGTTGGTTCCGCCATAGCTGGCTCCTACAAACCAGTAGGTCTTGAGTTTTTCAGAACTAGAGTCCATTTTAGGATGAAGTAGAGGGAGCAATTTGTTATTAGCGACAAGGCTAACTAGGCCAGGCTAAATAAGGGGATACATCAATGACGATAGAATAGGGCTTTCAGGCGATTTCCATGGGGACATCCTCGCTAGAGGTTGACATAGTATCATTTTTTGCTAGCATACTTATCTAGGATCTAGGGTGAGAGTTTCCCTCAATAATGTAGTGGCAATATTTCACCGTCCTCATCCTGAGCGCGTTATGGATAAAGGCTCTGTCAAATCTCTGAAAGAGTACTTGATAAAAGCTAATATTTCTATTTAAATAAAGTATCTCATTAAGATATTTATGATAAAGGAGCAAAGTGGTAATTTTTAATTTATAACTTTAATTTTACTGCTTTTCTCCATCCTAAAAATAAATTATTTAAGCACTATGACTACCTTATTGAAATACAAAAATTATTCAGGATTCCTTGATGTTGATACCGAGGCAAA
>DALYGI010000398.1:0-3867 GCA_031971595.1 Prochlorotrichaceae cyanobacterium CTOTU29312 | reverse complement strand
TATAATCCAGTTAATCTATTTACTCTATTTAATCTATTTACTCTATACTCTATCCACTTTTCCCTAAAGCCCTAACCGCAGTGTACCGGGTAGAAAAACCTGTTCAACGCCGTTCACCTCAACCCGTAGGGCTCCCGTGGCGGTAATACCCAAAATTTTACCCACCTCCGATCCCGTGGAAATCCAAGCTCCCCGATTAGCCAGGATGGTGTTGTATTGCTCAATAAAATCCACTACCGAAGTGTCAGCACTAGAGGCGAGTTGATACCCCCCCATTAAACCATCCAAAACGATCGCGGCGAGGTGTTCTAAACCTTCGATGGACTTTAAATTATTTTCCTGTTGGTAAGGATTGAGGGCGATCGCTTGTTCGGGAGGATGATTTTGCCAGTTGAGTCCAATACCAATGACCAGTCCCAACCGAGAATCTGGTGAAGAGAAATCTGGTTGATTTCGGGTTGAAGAACCATAGCGAGTTTCGACTAAAATTCCCCCCAACTTTTGACGATTTAACAGTAAATCATTGGGCCATTTTAATAACACTGGAATGTGGTGTTTGTGTAAGCCTTGGGCCACTCCCCAGGCACTAAAAAAAGGCATTAACCCCAAACGATCGAGGGGCATTGGGGTCTTAGGATTATCCCTCATGCCTAGGGATAGATACAGCCCCCCCGGTTCCGATTGCCACGATCGTCCCCATTGACCCCGGCCAGCGGTTTGGCTATCGGCAATGACGAGAATGATCCCAGAATGATCCGGTTGCGTTAGAATTTCCCAGGCTACGCGGTTAGTAGAATCCGTTTGGGCTAGCAGATGACACTGAAAACGATCGGTTTGTAAGCGCCCGGTTTGAGTGGCTAGGGCTTGGTAATACTGGTTAAATCGATATTGGTTAAATCGATATTGGTTAAATATTATGGACTGAAAAGAGGTCATAGCACGCTTCTTAAGGTATTCATCTACCAAGAGATTAAGATTATAGAAAAATCCGAGGAGGGTTGAAAATGCTGAAGCGTTTGGGGAATGTGGCCATGGGAGGCGTGTTTCTAGTAGGCGTTTTTACCCTATTAGGAGTCTGGCGATCGGGCACAAATGTCCTAGAGTCCGTGGGCAATTGGTTTACTGCCCCCCAGCCCCCCGCCGAAATCGACGTGCGATCGGTAATGATCAACAAAATTCGGGGAGCCAGTGAACTCGCCACAGCGGTTTTTGCCATGGAAGCCGTAGTCCCCACCAAGCAAGATCGCACCCTAGGCAAACTCACCTTTGGCACCACCACCCTCCTGTACATTGCCTACGGAGAAGTGCGGGCCGGGGTAGACTTGAGCCAACTGCAACCGGACGATATTCAAATCCGAGACGATCGGATTAATATCACCTTGCCCCCGCCCCAAATTTTGGATGCCAAGATCGATGTCAACCGATCGTCCGTATACGACTATAACCGAGGCTTTTTGGGTCTAGGGCCAGACTCCGCCCCCAACCTTCAGACCTTAGCGGGTCAGGCCGCCCTCAACAAAATTGTAGAAGTGGCCTGTCAGCAAAATATTCTCACCCAAGCAAACGATCGGGCTAAACTCACCGTAGGGCAACTGCTCAGCAGCGTCGCAGAAAAACCCTTAAACCTGGAAACCCAGCCCGCAGATCCTAGCCGTTGTGTGCTGCCGCCGGAGCCTAGCAGTTCTCCCAGCCCTTCCCCAACCCCCTAATTGTAGTTGTGTACGGGGATCTCGGCACATTGCAAACCAGAGCCAAATAACCAGATCTCCGGTTTCTATTGATTTTCTTTCGAGTTTCTTAGACTTTGTTAAAGAAGAAGAAGCTGGAGATCAAAAGATCAAAAGATCAAAAGAGCGATCGTTATCCTGTTATCTTGTCGGATGCGTTAATGCAATGTAACGGTGCGATTCGTTTCTAGGGGAATCAATAGCCTAGAGTGCTGGTAAAACAGCATAACTGACAGCAAGGATGTAGGTGAAAGACCTACCCTGTAAGGGATACAGTGACTCCCGACCTGCCCCCAGTGACTAGACTCGGAAATCTAGAGGCTGAAGCGGGGAACAAGGACGCAATCAGAGCCAAAACAGATAGGCGCACTGGCGTTAATGGGGAGACAATAAGGGGAAACCAGAAAAAGCATCCAATTGCAGAGCAACAATCTGACTCAAAAATGTTGACTCAACCTTCTAAACTCGCAGAACTTTCGTTACGGTATCTGCTATCCCTAGAGTTGAAGGTGGGTGAAGTGGTCAACCCTAAGTTGTCAAAACAATCCAACAGTCGGAACGAAGAAAAACGATGATTAGGTCAAGAGAAATGTCGAAACTCAAGTAGGTTGGACGAGCAACGTAATCCCTAACATCGGGTAGGACGAAGCGTAATTGCTTCGAGGTAATCAGAACACACGAAACCAAGTAGATACCAGTTAGACTCATGATTAGTAATAGTTTTAGAGAACTGTGGAAAAACATTCCGTGGAAGAAACTCCGTAGGAATCTATTTCGGCTACAATGTAGACTGTGGAAAGCGATGCGAGTAGGAGACAAGGCAAAAACCAAAAATCTTCAAAAGCTAATCTTAAAATCTCGAAGTTCTAGATTACTGGCAATTCGTCAAGTAACTCAATTAAATGCTGGTAAGAAGACAGCAGGAATAGATGGGAAAGCATCACTTTCATTCCGAGAAAGGTGGGAATTAGAATCAGTCCTAGAAGTCAAAGTCTGGGATTGGCAACATGAGGGACTGAGAAAAATTCCGATAGCCAAAAAGGATGGAACAAAACGGATGCTCAAAATTCCTACCATTAAGGATAGAGCTTGGCAATGTCTTGTCAAATACGCCTTAGAACCTGCTCACGAAGCAACATTTCACGAAAGGAGCTACGGTTTTAGAACTGGACGTTCCGCTCAAGATTGTCAAAAAATACTTTTCTTAAATTTAAGAAGTAGTAGTAACGGATTAAATAAAAGAATCCTAGAATTAGACATCGAAAAATGCTTCGATAGAATCAACCACAACACCTTAAGGGAATTAATCATAGCTCCCCAAAGCATCAAAGCTGGATTGATGAGATGTCTAAAAGCAGGAGTTAACCCAGAATTTCCTGAACAAGGAACTCCTCAAGGATGTGTAGTGAGTCCATTACTAGCAAACATCGCTCTAAACGGAATAGAGAATATTCACTACTCAGTCAGATATGCTGACGATATGGTGTTCCTTCTCAAACCCCAAGACAAAGCGGAAGAGATTCTTGAAAAAGTTGCAAGTTTTCTAGCTAAAAGAGGACTAAACATTAAGCCAGCGAAGACGAAGTTGGTAGCCTCGACAGAAGGATTTGACTTTTTAGGGTGGCACTTTATTGTGCAAACCAACGGAAAATTCAGAAGTTATCCCTCAGAGGAAAACTTTAAAGCCTTTCGTCAGAAAGTTAAAGCCATCGTCAATCACTCAAATTATGGGGCAAAGGTTAAAGCTCAAAAATTAGCTCCAATAGTCAGAGGATGGAGAAACTACCACCGCTATTGTCAACTAGATGGCTCAAGATTCTCATTATGGCAACTTAATCATAGGACATATAAGGTGTTCTTAAAGGAAAAAAGGGTAAGCCGCCAAATGGCTGTAATATTAGCCAAGAAGGCGTTTCCACCTGTGTCATATTCAGAAAATAAGCATATCAACGTTAGAGGAGATTATTCGCCTTTTAACGGTGACTTAGTCTATTGGTCTAAAAGGCAATCCAAACTTTATGACGGAGCAACTTCTAGGGCTTTAATCAGGCAGAACCATACCTGTGGATATTGTGGCTTGAAATTTATTGATGAGGAAAGAATACATCTACACCATATCGATAGAAATCACTCTAATGGT
>DALYGI010000397.1:0-3898 GCA_031971595.1 Prochlorotrichaceae cyanobacterium CTOTU29312 | reverse complement strand
GATATTACCAAACGAAAACAGGCGGGGGATTCCCTACGCAAAAGTGAAGCCAAAAATAGAGCATTATTAAATATTATTCCTGACACCATTATTCGCTTAAATACCGAAGGGTATTGTCTGGACTTTATACCTGCTGCGCTGGAATTTCCTGACTGGGATCCAGATACGATCGTGGGGGAACCGATCGATCGGTTTTTGCCAGTGGAAGCGGTGAGCAACCTCAAAGATCAGATTCGGGAAACCCTGGACAAAGGCAAGGTTTCTATTTTTGAATATCAGACCCTCTCTGCCCAAGGGGAGAAACAGGATTATGAAGTGCGGGTGGTGGCCAGTGATTTAGAGGAAGTACTGGTTATTATTCGGGATATTACCGATCGTAAAAAAATAGAGCGCTTAAAAAATGAATTTGTGTCCATGGTCAGCCATGAATTGCGTACCCCTTTAACCTCCGTCAAAGGCTCCCTGGGTTTGATTATGGGAGGGGCTGTGGGGGAAGTTTCTCCCCAGGTGAAATCCTTGGTGGATATTGCCCTGAAGAATAGTGAGCGCATGATTTTAATTATTAACGATATTTTGGATATTGAGAAAAATTTAATCCGGGAAAATGGATTTTAAAATGCAAACCTTAGATCTGTCTGCACTGGTGGAGCAAGCCATTGTAGCTAACCAAGGATATGCAGAGCAATTTAAGATTGCCTATGTTTTAGACTCCCAGGATACCGAGATTCAGGATACCGAGATTCAATTACATGGAGATAGCGATCGTTTAAACCAGGTTTTACTGAATTTATTGTCCAACGCGGCTAAGTTTTCCCCTCCAGCATCCACGGTTAAAATCAGCATTGAAACCCCACGTTCCGGCTGGGTCAGAGTATCCGTCCAGGATCAGGGCTCCGGTATTCCTGAGTCTTTCCGCAGTCGCATTTTCCAAAAATTTGCCCAAGCAGACTCTTCCGATACCCGCAAAAAAGGAGGTACAGGTCTAGGGTTAAGTATCAGCAAAGCGATCGTTGAGCGCCATCAAGGACAAATCGGATTTGACTGCCCTGAATCGGGGGGGACAACCTTTTATTTTGAATTGCCCCAACTCATCCATCCGGTGAAGCGCTCCGCACCATCCGTTCCCTCACCGGGGCGTATTTTAATCTGTGAAGATGATCCCGATATTGCCAACCTCTTAAGCCTTATGCTTCGGGAAGGTGGACTGATTTCAGATATTGCTTATACCGCAGCGGAAGCTAAAGCCAAATTAGCGGCGGGTTACTATGTTGCCATGACCTTAGATTTAGCTCTTCCCGGACAGGATGGAATTTCCTTAATTCAAGAATTAAGACAACAGGAAGCAACCGCAACCTTACCCATTGTGGTGGTCTCTGCCAAAGCCCAACAGGGTCGGGAAAACTTAAGTGGTAGCAGTTTTAAGGTCATAGATTGGCTCGATAAGCCCATTGATCAAAATCGGCTGATGCTCAGTCTCAATCAAGCCTTGCACAAACGATCGAATTTGCGCCCTCGTATCCTCCATGTGGAGAATGATGAAGATATTTTACAGGTGGTCGCCGCCATTCTTCAGGAAACCGTAGAGATTGTGCAGTCTCAAAATGTAGAGGAGGCCCAGGAAAAGCTGAAAGAGGAGGACTTTGATTTAGTCATTTTGGACTTAGACTTGCCGGATGGATCCGGTCTAGAATTGATTTCGACCCTCTATAATTCCCTAGGACAACCTATTCCGGTGGTTATTTTTTCCGCTCAGGATGTTGCCACCGATTCGATTCAACAAGTGGCGGCTACCCTAGTGAAGTCCCGCACATCTAATCAAGGTCTCTTGGATACCATTACCTCGCTGATTGCTGTCCCCCATTGATCATTTATTGGTTATTGGTTATTCATTGATAACCCCTTAATAACCCCTGACTGACATATCTTGATGACATATTCTAATCACCGATAGGAGAATTTTTCTATGTCTAGTTTACAAAGAGTTCTGTTAGTGGAGGATGATTTAGACATCCAAATTATTGGTCGCCTTGCCTTAGAAACCGTCGGCGGCTTCACCTTAGAAACCTGTGGCTCTGGTCAAGAGTGTTTACAGTTAACCCCCACGTTTAAGCCCGACCTAATTTTACTGGATGTGATGATGCCTGGCATGGATGGGCCAACCACCCTCAAAGCCTTAAAAGCAGATCCAGAATTAGCCCATATTCCCGTTGTTTTTATGACGGCAAAAGTCCAAACCCATGAGGTCGAAAGTTATAAATCCATGGGGGCGATCGATGTGATTGCGAAACCCTTTGATCCGATGACCCTAGCTGCCCACGTTCAATCGTTATGGAATCAACACCATGACTAATGTTAATTTATCCAAAGAACTCCTGAGACTCCAAGATGCCTATCTCAAGGCTTTACCAGATAAATTGTCTAAAATTAGAGAATCCTGGCAACGAGTCCTGAGCATCTGTGACATGATGAAGTCCGATCGGGATACGACTACGGAAAATTTAGAATGTTCCTACCCTTGGAATCGCAATGAATTAATTAATCTACAACGCTTAGTTCATAACCTATCCGGTTCGGGGTTAACCTTTGGCTTTAAAACCATCAGTGAAACGGCCCACACTTTAGATATATTTCTGCAAGCGGTGATCCAGCGATCCCATCCCCCTAGCTTAGAACAACGTCATCAAATTTCCAGTTTAATCGCCTGCCTGGAAAGAACCCCTTTGCCCTCAGGCTCTGAGATCTTAACCACCGCCTCTGCCCCTATGCTGACGGAGCAACTCAACCCCAACTTGATCGATTCCCAACTCCCAGCCCCACCGCCAGAAGAACGCCATATCTTTTTACTCGAAGAAAATTTCGAGGACGGGAAAATGCTAGGATTTCAACTGGACTCTTTCGGCTATAAAGTCAGTATTTTTCAAAGTCTATCAAAACTTCAGGAATCCCTGGCTAAGACCACCCCTGATATTATCATTATGAATATTAATTTTCTAAATAGTTATGCCGTAGAATCTGAATTTATTCATCAAATTCGATCCGCTACTCGCTGGTCTATTCCCATCTTTTTTGTCTCCTCGGAAGATAGCCTGGAAGCTCGGATTAAAGCGGTCAGAGCCCAAGGCAATGCCTATTTCACGAAACCAGTGAATGTGTGGCAACTGGTGGATAAAATTGATTATTTAATGATTCATGCCACATCAGAGCCCTATCATATTTTAATTGTGGAAGATGATCCCGTTTTAGCCGATTACTACCAAATTATTTTAAGAGAAGCGGGCATGAGAACCACGATCGTTACGGATCCCTCTCAGATTATGGAGCCCTTAATTGAATCTAAACCGGATTTGATTTTAATGGATGTTTATATGCCAGATTTTAGTGGCTTAGAGCTAGCGGTAGTCATTCGCCAACAGGAAACCTTTGTCAGTGTGCCCATTACCTATCTCTCTAGAGAAACAAACTTAGATAAACAAATGTTAGCCCTGAGTTTAGGGGCAGATGACTTTTTGACTAAACCTATTCAACCGGAACATTTAGTGGCGGCGGTCACCAGTCGGGTGCAACGATCGAAAGCTTTACAATCTTTGATGGTGCGCGATAGTTTAACGGGGTTATTAAACCACAGCAATATTAAAGAAAAACTCCACTTAGAAGTGGCCCGCAGCGATCGTCAAAATATCCCCCTTTCCTTTGCCATGATCGACATTGACCACTTCAAAGCCATTAATGACACCTATGGCCACCTCGCAGGCGATCGAGTCATTAAAAACCTAGCCCGCCTCCTCCGGCAACGGCTGCGCTAAACGGATATTTTAGGACGCTACGGCGGCGAAGAATTTGCTGTGATTTTAATTGGAACCGATGGGGCTACCGCCTTCAATGTCATCGAATCCATTCG
>DALYGI010000396.1:0-3921 GCA_031971595.1 Prochlorotrichaceae cyanobacterium CTOTU29312 | reverse complement strand
TGGCTAGACTGTCACAAATACCCTATTCTATATCCCTACCTGCGGAATGTGGGCTAGTACACTGATGCAGAAGTTTGACTGCTATTGCACCGAGATCCCCGGTTTCTCTAATCTTCGTTGTTCAATCTTGGCTTTGAATCCAGAAGAAACCGGGGATGTAAGACTAAAAGCGATCGTTTTGATCCCCAGTTTCCTCTCCAACATAGTCCAACAATCTCTGAATAAAACCAACAAAAACCGGGAATCTCACCGCATCCATAACCCTATTATGAATTATTAATTATGAATTATTAATTATCAATTCTTCAAATAGCTTTTCAGTTCCCCTACAAACTTCTCTTGAAACTGATAAAAGAAATCAATATTAGCCCCCCGAGTAACGATCGCAAAGCAGAGGGTATCCCCCTGATCAAAGGTGTCAACGGGTTGATCTACCGCAGCTAAAACCCCCGCTAGGGTACTCACATCCCACAGGGTTCCGGTTTTCGCCGTTACGCCAGGGGGGAGTTGCCGATAGCTGAGGGTTCCGGGATCCCGTTGAGAAATGGGCATAATATCGGACACACTAAATCCCTTCGGGACGAGGATACGATCGATCGCTTTGATGACTTGGCAAGCACCCTGAGGGGAGATCTGATTTTCGTGCCCTAGACCTGAACCATTACTAAAATTGACCTCATTAACAGGCACTTGGGCCACTTCAATAACCGCTGTTTTTAAGGTGTTTGGCCCTCCCATCAAATCCGCCAACAGTTGGGCCATAATATTGTTGCTATAGTTATTCATCTGTTTCAACACCTGAATTAAGGGCAACGATGGCTGCTCCACAACCAGAGTGGCCCCAGGGAGCGGCGTTGTAGCGGTACTGACGATCGTCTCCCCGGCGATGGAAAGTTTAGGTTGGGGAGTATCCGGCGGCAAATTGGTTTCGTATTGGTCGAGGGCTTCACCGGGCCACAAATCCACATGGAGGGCTTGGCGGAATAACTCCCCTGCTAGGGCCGGATCCCGTTCAAAGTTCATGACAAATAGCCCTTGAATAATTAAGCGCCCGGTCACCTTTTGGATACCCAATTGATTTAAACGATTGCCCAGCAGTATGGCCGATTCCCACACATAAAAGGGATCTGCCCCCCCTTGAATAATTAAATCGCCGTTGAGGGTGCCATTGGCGATCGTTCCTTGGGTGAAAACACGGGTATAAAACTGATAGTCCGGCGACCAGGTTTGGAGGGCCGCTAAGGTGGTGGCTAATTTGGTGATGGAGGCAACCGCTAGGGGCTGATTCCCTTGAAACCCCCCAAAAGTCCCCCGATTCGATTCCACCCACAGCCCTTGCAGGGTCGGATCAAAGCCTGCGGCCTTCAGATCGGCCACCTGTTGATCTACGATCGCCTGTAACTGGGGATCGTTTTGTAACGGCGTTGGAGTGGGGGAAGGGGTTGGGGTACTCTGGGCAATGGGTTGAGATTGCACACTGGGGGTTTGTCTAAAAAACTGCCGGGGAAAGCGATCGAAAGACCAGAGCAAACCGGCCACGGTGCATAACACCCCAATGCCAAGGGAGGAGAGAAGGGACTGCTTCATGGCGTATTGCCCTATGACTGAAGTTGAATGACTAGAAGTTGAATTAACGGCGTGTGCAACCTATCCCGATCGGCAAGATGGAGTTCTTCCCCAAGATAGCCCTATCAAGGTATAGCAATTTTTTAGAAATTTCTAGTCTAGTACACTGAGGCAGAAGTTTGAATACCATGATTAAGCGACTAAGCAAGTCTTCGGAGAGGATGGAAATATCGGGGGAGGATAACCCAGCACTGCCCAGAATATCCACAATTTCGGTAGAGACAACGGCACGATCGATGATTTGTTGCACTGCAAATTCCCGTTCTGCGGCGGATCTGCCCGGTTTACTGGAGGACTTGACCAGGGCGGCACGAATGGTTTGGAAGAAGCCCACTTCATCTCGAATCTGACGGGCTTCGTCACTAGCTGCTGCCAGGGCAAAGGCTTTGGAAAGAGCCAGGACTGCATCTTGGTAACGAAGGTGAGCTTTCTTTTTACGGTTTTCGTCGGTTTCCTGGTTCCTGGAGGGCGGCTTGATGTTGTTGTTCCAGTATCCACTCGATCGCTCCTGCCCCGCAACCCTGTTTACTGAAAATATACGCCAGAGTTGCCATAATGGTAATCCAGTCTTCGTTATCTTACCTGTCTGAGTCTTAACTGTCTTATTCCTATGTCCCCTTCCCTTAGTCCGTCCCCCAATACGATCGTCTCCCCTGCTCCCACGGCACCAGTGGCGGAGATCTTTAACCTGCCCCTATTGGAATGGCAGTGGCAAGATCATACTATTCGCTACACCGTGTTAGGGGAAGGACAGCCCCTGTTGTTGGTGCATGGGTTTGGGGCATCCATCGGCCACTGGCGCAAAAATATTCCCGTGTTGGCAGCGGCGGGGTATCAGGTGTATGCCCTGGATCTATTGGGCTTTGGTGGGTCGGGTAAGCCTGTTTTGGACTATAGCCTCGACCTCTGGCAGGGGTTACTGGAATCCTTTTGGCAAGCCCACATCCGCCGCCCCGTGGTTTTAGTAGGGAATTCCATTGGCGCATTACTCAGCCTCATGGTCACGATCGATCGGTCTGAATGGGTCAGAGGCTCAGTCTTACTCAACTGTGCGGGGGGGCTCAACCATCGGCCAGAGGAATTACAGTTTCCCCTCGGTGCGATCATGGGGCTGTTTAGCTGGGCTGTGAACCATCCCTTTCTGGGGCCATTTTTATTTAACAGTGTGCGCCAAAAATCCCAGATCCGCCGTACCTTGCGCCAGGTCTATGGCAACACCGCAGCGGTAACCGATGAACTGGTGGATCTGCTTTACGACCCCTCCTGCCATCCCCACGCCCAAAAAGTCTTTGCCTCCATTTTGTCTGCTCCCCCAGGCCCATCCCCCGCCGAACTTCTGCCCCGTTTACAGCGGCCCCTGTTAGTGCTTTGGGGAGAAGCAGATCCGTGGACACCCCTCAGTGGGGGTACAATTTTTCAGACCTGCGATCGGGCCGATCGGATTCAATTTAAGAGTTTACCGGGAACAGGACACTGCCCCCACGACGATCGCCCCGATTTGACCAACCCCCTGATTTTAAACTGGCTCGAATGGTTAACCCAAGCCTCCCCTACCCTAAGCCCCACGCCAGACCCCAGCCCCATCATTGGCGTAATGGGCCCCGGCGAACAGGCCCGGACGGCAGACCTCGATCGGGCCTACCATCTAGGGCAGCGCATTGCTCAAGAGCAGTGGATTTTACTAACTGGCGGGCGAGGGGTGGGGGTTATGGAAGCCGTGAACCGAGGCGCTAAACAATCCGGGGGACTGACGATCGGGATTTTGCCCGACTCCCATCCCCAAGCCGCTTCAGTCTACGTGGATGTGCCCATTTGTACCGGCATAGGCTACAGCCGCAATAACATCAACGTCCTGAGTAGTACCCTAATCGTCGCCTGTGGTATGGGATTAGGCACCGCATCCGAAGTTGCCCTAGCCCTGAAAAATGAAACCCCAGTGATTTTGCTCGGCGTAGACACCACGAGCCAAATGTTTTTCCGGCAATTCTGTACTGTGGGGCTATACATCACCCGCGAAGTAGAAGAAACGATCGTTTTAATCCGTCGCATCCTAGGCACAAAATGGAAACCGGGTGAGGGAATGTAATAACGGCAGCGAGTTAAGGGGACAGGGGTAATCAAGCAGGGATTCTACAGAGGATCCGTTGCTATCCTCAACCCAACCTACGGCGAGACGATCGCACTTTACAAAGCTTCAATCTTAACCTTACCACCCTCAATATTATCAATCTGCAATCGATATTTGTAAAGCAACGCCATCCCTAGCAGAGGCTCTGTTTCTGATTCTGCAATATC
>DALYGI010000395.1:1434-3928 GCA_031971595.1 Prochlorotrichaceae cyanobacterium CTOTU29312 | reverse complement strand
TAGTAGCAGTAACGACAATTTGAAACTACAATTAGTTATTGTAGCTGTCGTTTAGTTATGGAATATGAATGGGATGAAGTAAAACGTCTTGCTAATCTTCGTAAACATGGCATCGACTTTATCGATGCTCTATCCGTATTTGACGGTGACATCTTAACGGTTGAGGACAATCGTTACGGTTATGGAGAGCAACGTTTTATCACATTCGGTTTGTTGCAAGGGCGAGTAATTGTTGTTGTCCATACAGAACGTGAGGGTTGCACTCGTATTATTTCTGCAAGAAAGGCAACGAAATATGAACAACGAACTTACTTCGAGCAACTCTCAAACTGATTGGCAACGATTAGACGCAATGAGCGATGAAGACATTGATTTGTCGGACTGCCCAGAGGTTACACCAGAAATGTTCGCTAAGGCCGTAGTGCGACGAGGTTCACCTGCTAAGGCTCAAGTTACTCTCCGCATCGACAGCGATGTGTTGGAGTGGTTTAAGGCACAAGGACGGGGCTATCAAACGCAAATCAATCAATTACTACGATCTTATATGGAAGCACATCAATAACAGATAATAACGGGATGTGCAACTATTCTCAGATCCCCAGTTTCTGGGCGTTTGAGGTTATTGGCAGCGGGTGATTGGGAACGATAGATTGACCCTCACCCCCCGGTCCCCTCTCCCAAGATGGGGGAAGGGCAGTCTTAATTACGAGCAGTCTGGATCGCCCGATCGAGGGTTTCGGCGCTTAACCCCTGGACAAAGCTGAGGGGCATGGCCGGTTCGCTGAGAAATTGCCCATAGGCCGCTTGGAGGTAAAGGGGGGCTACGGCATTTTGTTGCAAATAGGTCCCAAAAAAGGCCACGGAAAGCCCTTCTATGTACCGATGGGCGATGCGAGGATCGGGGCCAAGCAGGGAGGAGGGTAGGGGAAATACGCCCCCCTGGGTTTCACTGAGGGAGAGGGCAGAAAAATGTGTTCCTTTCTCAAACACAGCTAAATACCGGGGCTGTCGTCCTAACCAAGTAAAGGGATACAGTTGCTCTATGCCAGCGGGGGTAATAAAGTCATCGCCACTGGCCACGACGAGGGTGGGCACCTGGAGGTTGGCGAGGCCGGTTTCCCCAAAGATATGACTGGTGAAGGGGTTAATGGCAACGATCGCTTTCACGCGGGGATCGCGGAGGATATAAGCTTGACGAAACACTAAATTAGTATTGCACTGTAACAACAGGGAAATATTTAAGGATTGGTTGTTGGGTTCGGGCTTAAGGCAAGCTTCGTCTAGTTTCTCAAAGTTGACCGTGGCTCCCCCTAGGGCCAGGGCGGTATAGCCCCCAAAGGACTGGCCTAAAACCCCAATTTGCTCGAAGTTTAACCGACTGCGCCAAGCGGGACTTAGCTGGCTATACTGCTCCAACAAATTCAGGAGAAAGGTAACATCCCAAGGCCGATCGATCGCTTCCTGGGGGGCGGGATCCGTGAGCCCTCGGAAAAAGTCGATGACGGTTTTGGCGTTGCTGCCCGTATGTTCGGGAATGACCACCAGAAAGCCGTGGGAGGCCAGGTGTTGGGCCAGGTAGTCAAAGGAGAACCGCGTTCCCCCAACGCCGTGGGAAATAATGATAATGGGGGCGGGGTCACTGCGGCTGGGCCAGTAAATATCCGTGGGAACCGATCGCTGACGGAACCGATCCACCAGATCTAAGGATTGCCGAGTCCAGCGGAAAGCGCCGGGCCGCCGGAGATCGGGCAGTTGGTTGTAGTTGATGGGTTGGGCTTGGCTTTCTTGGAGACTTTCAGTTTTCACCGCCTGCACCAGGGTTTCCCGATCGTAGTAGAGTTCTACCGCCTCCTGAACAATGACGATCGCCGTGTCTAAGTTCACCCGAATTTCTGGATCGGGAAAATTCCGCAATACGGTAAGCAGGGTAATGCCTTCAGCAGAGTGGGCCGACTCCACCAGGGACGATCGCAGGGCCAGCCCCCCATTGTCCCCCTGACCCGTTTGCAACACGGCCCCCACCCTCCGCAGAATAATCTCCCCCATGGGACTGTAGGTAATGCGAGCGATAGCATCGGGGTTGAGGTTAGCCCGACGTTGGAGAATGCTCCGCAGCTTAACAAAATCCTCCGGTGGCACCGCCCTAGCATAGGCCTGTAAGGCAGGACTCGCCTGCCCCGTAGCCGCATAGGTTTCTAAATCCGCCACAGGCAGGGAAAAAGTCAAAGAACCTAAAGTCACCTCTAACTGCTCCGCCGCCACAGCGGGCACGGCTCCCCCCAAACCCAAGAGGATCGCTCCTATCACCCCCCAGAGGGAGCGCAAGTGTGGGGACGATCGGGGGAGGAGGGGCATAGGAAGTTTTGAGTTTTGAATTTTGAGTTGTGAGTTGTGAGTTATGAGTTGTGACAGAAAGTATATAACTCCAGTTCCCCTCTAGGGAGGGGTTAGGGGTGGGTTCAGGGGGTCAATTGCTTGAGCTTAAATGCCAGGG
>DALYGI010000395.1:0-1334 GCA_031971595.1 Prochlorotrichaceae cyanobacterium CTOTU29312 | reverse complement strand
GGGAGGGGTTAGGGGTGGGTTCAGGGGGTCAATTGCTTGAGCTTAAATGCCAGGGAATTCATGAGGGCATCAAAGGGTTTGACAAACTTATCAATGCCGTCTTCCAGGAGTTCTGCCATGACTCGATCGATGTCGATGCCTACGTTTCCTAAACTATTAACAACAGCCTGGGCTGATTCTATATCGTTTTCGATGCGGCTGGCCACATGGCAATGATCCGCACAGGCTTCGATCGTTGCGGGGGGGAGGGTGTTGACGGTATCTGGGCCAATGAGTTCATCTACGTACATTACGTCGCTGTAGTCTCGATTTTTGGTGCTGGTGCTAGCCCAGAGCAGGCGTTGAACTTTTGCCCGTTTAGCGGCTAGGGCTTGCCAGCGATCGTCTGCGATAATTTTCTGGTATTCCTGATAGGCTAATTTGGCATTGGCGATGGCGACTTTGCCTTTGAGGGCTGCGAGTTGAGCTAGACGATCGGGGTCTTGGGTTTGGGTCATTAATCCATCCAATTGATCGTCAATTTTGCTATCAATTCGACTCAGGAAGAAGCTGGCAACGGAGGCAATGCGATCGATGGGTAAGCCTTGGGCTGCCCGTTTTTCTAATCCTTGGATATAGGCCCAGGCGGTATCAATATAACTCTGTATGGAAAACAATAAGGTCACGTTGACATGAATGCCTTGGCTAATGACTTCTGTGACCGCTAAAAGTCCTTCTGGGGTTCCAGGAATTTTGATCATCACATTAGGACGATCGATGGTTTGATGATAGCGAATAGCCTCAGCGATCGTGGTTTCCGTATCATGGGCTAGGTTTGGGGGTACTTCCAGGCTCACGTAACCATCTAATCCTTGGGTCTCTTCGTAGAGGGGTAGAAAAATATCACAGGCGCTACGAATATCATCAAAGGCTAAGGATTCATAAATTTGATCGATGGAATGGCCGGCACGAATCCCCGCTTCAATATCCCGATCGTAAATGGCATTCCCTGCGATCGCTTTTTCAAAAATAGCGGGATTGGATGTAATGCCCCGCACCCCTCGGCTTGTTAGCAATTCCTGTAATTCCCCTGACTGAAGAATATCCCGGCTTAGGTTATCCATCCAAATACTTTGACCAAAATTTTGAATATCTAGGATAGGGCTGCTCATTTTTTATGCTCCTTGGGTAGGGAATGGGGAATAGGGAATGGGGAATAGGGAATGGGGAATGGGGAATGGGGGGGAGTAATTGATCTGAGGGTGGTAGATTTCGGTTAGGGTTTGTGAGATTAAATTTTGGCTCAATTGTCGTTTCGGGGAGCTAACTGAATAACGTCGCAAGTAGGCTCCCTA
>DALYGI010000394.1:0-3979 GCA_031971595.1 Prochlorotrichaceae cyanobacterium CTOTU29312 | reverse complement strand
TTTGAAGTATTAACAGTCGATCGGCTTCTAGCCATGACTCAAGGTAAGGGTCTATTTGAATGGGAGGGAGTCACACGATGTTAACTGCCCAGCAAGTTTATGACTTGATGCCGGATGCGACGGAGTTAATGAGTGATGAACCAGAAATGGAAAGTTCGTTGCATTATGAACAGTTGGCGCTGCTAGTGTCCTGTTTGGAGTGGTTTTGGCGCGATCGCCAGGACTTTTTTGTTGGGGCAAATCTGACGGTCTATTACAGTCGCCAGCAGTTGAAGCATCGAGATTTTCGAGGGCCAGATTTTTTCCTGGTGAAACAGACAGAACGAAAGCCGCGTAACTCCTGGGTGATTTGGGAAGAGGGGGGGCGTTATCCCAGTTTGGTGATTGAGTTGCTGTCGGATTCAACGGCGGCGGTCGATCGCACCACGAAGAAGGATCTCTACCAGGATGATTGGAAAACTCGTGAGTATTTTTGGTTTTCGCCGAAGACGTTAGAATTTTGCGGGTTTCGGTTGGGATTAGATGGGTCTTATGGTGCAATCGACCCTACACCAGAAGGCTGGCTTTGGAGTCAAGAGTTAGAGCTGTACTTGGGGATTGATGGGGGACAGTTGCGCTATTTTGAGGCTGAGGGTCAGTTGGTACCGACGCTTCAGGAGTTTAACCGTTTGGAGATTCAACGCACGGAGCTAGAAGCGCAGCGGGCCAATGCTGAGGCACAGCGGGCCAATGCTGAGGCACAGCGGGCCAATGCGCTAGAGGAGGAGGTGGAGCGGTTGCGGCGGCAGTTGGAGGGGTTGGGGTATGACGACGATCGTTGATTTTTCTAAGCGAGTGATGGGTAAGGTACATACGACGTTGACGGTGATTAATCGGGCGGATCAGATTCGCCTCCGGGATGGAGCAATTGCGGCGGATGCGGTGCGATCGATCGAGCTTCGGGAAGTCCTAGTGGATACGGGGGCGACGACGTTGTGTTTGCCGCCGAATCTGATTGCTCGGTTGGGGCTGGAGTTGTTGAAGGAGGTGGAGGCGACGACGGCGACGGGGGTGCGATCGGTGCGGATTTTTCAGGATGCGAAGATTCGCCTTTGTGGGCGGGAGGGGACGTTTGAGTGTTTGGAGTTGCCGGGTGGGTTGGATCCGCTGTTGGGGGTGATTCCGTTGGAGATGTTGGGGTTGGAGCCGGATTTGAAGCACCAGACGCTGCGGGTGTTGCCGGAGGAGTCGGTGGATACATATTTGACGATTTTGTAGGGTGTCACGGTGGATATGGTGCCAGTTCAAGGGCTTTACGAGGCAGATTTTCAAAGTTGGGTGCAGGAGACGATCGAAGCTTTGGAGACCCGATCGTTCGATCGGCTGGATATCCCAAATTTAGTGGAGGAGTTGGAGGCGTTGGGACGCAGTGAGCGACGGGCGGTGGTCAGTTTGCTGAAGCAGGTATTCATTCATTTGCTGTTGTATCAGTACTGGGTTGCGGAGCAGGAACGAAATCGGAACCATTGGGCGGCGGAGTTGATTAATTTTCGGGATCAGCTTCAGCGTTATTTATCGTCCCAGGCGCTGAAAAACTATGCTCAGTCTGAGTTAACTGCGGTGTATAAAGTGGCTCGTTTGTTTGTGGAACGGAAGACGGGGCTAGAGGGATTGCCGCTGGTTTGTCCCTATAGTTTGGATCAGGTTTTGGATGAGGAGTTTTATGGAGGAAAAGATCATGAGTGAGGAGTTGGCGATTTCGTTGCGGGGGGTGTCGAAGTGTTTTAAGCGCTACGATCGCCCGGTCGATCGGCTGAAGGAGTTGTTGATTCCGGGGAAGAGTCGGGCGCAGGAGTTTTGGGCGCTGCGGGATATTGATTTGGATGTGCCGAAGGGGCAGACGCTGGGGATTGTGGGGCGGAATGGGTCGGGGAAGAGTACGTTGTTGCAGATTATTGCGGGGACGTTGACTCCAACGACGGGGATGGTGCAGGTGAATGGGCGGGTGTCGGCGTTGTTGGAGTTGGGGAGTGGGTTTAATCCGGAGTTTACGGGGCGGCAGAATGTGTTTTTTAATGGGCAGTTGTTGGGGTTGACGAAGGGGGAGGTGGAGGAGCGGTTTGATGAGATTGCTGGGTTTGCGGATATTGGGGATTTTATTGATCAGCCGGTGAAGACGTATTCTAGTGGGATGTTTGTCCGGTTAGCTTTTGCTGTAGCTGTTCATGTAGATCCAGAAGTTTTGATTGTAGATGAAGCTTTAGCAGTGGGAGATGGTGTTTTTGTCCATAAGTGCATGGCTCGAATTAAGTCTTTTCGAGATGAAGGGGGTACTATCTTATTGTCTCCCATGATATTGGATCAGTTAACAGGCTTAGTAACTCTGCTTTATGGTTGTTAGATGGTCAAATACAGGAAACAGGCAGCCCGGTGGAAATTAGTCGGCTTTATCAGAAGTACACCTACGAAGAAATTAATAAAGACTTAACTAAATCAATAGATGTTGATACAAAAATTAGTGCAGTAAGTTATGATTCTACTTTGGGATGGTCTATTAATCAAGACTCTAACTCTATCACTCAAAATCCAGAGGGATTGCCTGATACGTCTATAAAGCTTAATCCATACACAAGAAGGAACTATATATCTTTTCCCAAGGCGAATAGGCTAGGGACAGGGAGAGCAGAGGTAGTTTATTTTGCAATTGACAAACCGGGATACAAGAACATCTCTACAGTTTCACCATATGATCCTGTTTTAATTAAGGTAAAAGCTAAAGCATTTGATGATATTAGTAGCCCAATTATTGGAATTATGATCTACGATCACTTACGGTATCCAATTGGTGGGTTTAATTCATTCCATGTTCTAGGAACCATAGAAAAGCTTCCTGCTGGTTCAATACTTGAAGTTGATTTTCAATTAACTTGGATCTCCCTTTGTTCTGATACATACTCATTTGAGCCAGCAATTGCTGATGGCTCTCAGGAAAATCATGAAATGCTTGATTGGCTTCAGACTTTCCATAGTGTTCAAGTTCTTAATCCTAATAGTAGTATTTTTGGACTATTAGAGTTTGAGAATGTTAGAGCTGATTATCGTATGACAAAATCACTCACTACAGCCTCAAACCTATGAAACAATGTATCTGCTGTGGAGGTTCAAAACTAGAACTTAATCCTGTTCTTTGGCAGTCTCTCATTGATGAGTGGCAAATATCCCCTTTTGAAGTTGAATATATTAATAGACAACAAGGCTTTCATTGTATACAATGTGGCTCTAATCTAAGATCTATGGCTCTTGCTAAAGCTCTAATGCAATATTACGAGTTTTATGGATTTTTGAAAGATTTCGTCAAGGATTCTAGGTTTGAATTTATTAAGATCTTGGAAATTAATGAGGCTGGTAGTTTAACCCAGTTTTTACGTTATCTTCCTAACCATAAACTAGAAGTGTATCCAGCTATTGATTTGATGAACATTCATTACTTTGATGATATGTACGATACTGTGATTCACTCCGATGTTCTAGAGCATATTCCTTATCCACTTAGGGCTTTATCTGAATGCCGAAGAGTCCTCAGAAAGTCAGGTGCTTGCTTCTTTACTGTTCCTATGATTGTTGATCGCTTAACTCGTCAAAGAGAGGGTCTTGTTCCTAGCTATCATGGGACTCCTGAGCAAAAGGCAAATGATCTTTTGGTGTATACTGAGTACGGGTGTGATACCTGGCAACATCTTATTAAGGCGGGTTTTTCTGAGGTTCGTTTGTTCTCACTTGACTATCCTGCTGCCCATGCTTGGGTTGGAGTTAAGGATAGCGATTAGTACTTAACTAAACAATTAAACTATGGAATTTACAGGTGAAAGATACATACCAGAGCTGAACGGGGAGATTCAGTTTGAACATCTCAACCGTTATTTTTCTTGTCTTGATGTTGTTACTGGCAAAAAAGTCCTCGATATTGCTTGTGGCGAAGGATATGGCTCCAGCATTTTAG
>DALYGI010000393.1:0-4013 GCA_031971595.1 Prochlorotrichaceae cyanobacterium CTOTU29312 | reverse complement strand
ATTAAGTTAATGGGATGAGGATAGCTGTTGCATGAGTCTTTTTTATGTTGTTTCAGTGCTTCAATTTTTTGGGCTTGGAGAATAAGCTACGGAGGGTTTCTAGTAAGGGGGGAGTGGTTCAAGGTTGGGGACGGTGCAGGGCGATCGGTGGTTGCGGCTAATTTATGGGCCGGTGTTTATAAGGGTTAGAAGGGTTTGCTTAGCCCTGCTTGATGCCCCAGATATGATACCACTTGTAAATTTCCCCACTCTTAATGACAGCAAACTTAAGATCTAATAAATCCTCTATAAATTTTTCATGATCATATCCTTGTGCAGGATTATAAATCAAAATTTGGCCCCCAGGTTTAAGTACTCGGTATGCTTCTATCAAATAGTCCTTGAAGTTAGAACCCATTAATGAAAGACTAAAAACTGCTGCATCAAGACTAGAATTATCTAATGGGACACAAGACATATCACAGGCAATGACATTATCATTAATTGCAATGTGATCAAAAGAATATACAGTATGAAGATCTTTCAGGGCATCTGCTAACTTAGCCTGACCACATCCAAAGTCACCGACATAAGATCCTATCGGTATATTAATCTTGAGATGTTTTATACATTCCTCACGTGGATTAACATGCCAGTTAACTTCTAATTCACTCATTCGAGTATGGTAAAAGCACCATTCTTCAGGGTTATTACATAGGCGCTGATGAGTTGTACTAGAGTGAGAATTATTCCATCTTGCATTGAGTGATGAAAAGTCACCGTATGATGCATAGCGCCGATGATTTTCACGTTCATCATCTTCCCATAAAGGAACTCTAATTTCCTTACGATCAACTTCATGCAAACCTTCTTCATTAAGTCGTTTTAGCCATCCCATCCAATACTGTGTCGCTTTGGCTGGTGTAAACTGAGCATTTGTATCCGGTATTTCACCATCAACCGCCGCTCTTGCAATATCTTGTTTATTTTCTAATCGATTGATTCGGGACTGGCACCAACTCCACTCTTCTCCACTTTTAAGAATGGCATAGGTTTTCGGGATATGAATATCTAGGGAGTCGAATGTAGAACCTTCTCGATCAAAACGGCCAATTGCCTGTTCATAATTGGCATGAGTCCAAGGAAGAGTGGCAAAAATGACATTATTAGAAATACTTTGAAGCCCGTCAACCCCAGTTCCCAAACAATGTATAGAAGCAACCAATATATCAACTTCTTTATCTCTAAACTGTTCTAAAATATTTTCGTAGCCGATTTTAGTTGAATATTTTTCATCACCTGTATAAGTACCAACGCTGAATTCTGTTTCTTGTTGGATCTTTTCAGTAATATATGGAACAATATCTTTAACGTATTCAGTAAATATAACCGTAGACTTGCGAAGGTGTTGTTTAATAATTGGCCAGCGTGCTTGAACTAGTATTGCTTCAACCTGTTGTGGATGGGGACGGCCTCCTAACTCTAAGAGACTTTCTAGATAAAAAGTTGCGTCAACGGGATAAATATTGGGTTGTCTAGATTTCTTATTCTTAGGTATCATCCGAAAACCCATGGTAGTTAATTTTTGATAAATCTTCATACAGTTGGGTATAGTAATAGAGGATCCAATATCTTCTTGTTCCTCACTACTAACAAGTTCAATTAAGGATTTTCCTTCCTGTATATTATTAATAATTGGAGTCGCTGACATACCAAGTACACGCGGTTTAGGTTGATCAGGCTGTATAGCTGTGATTAGCGCCTTAATTAAATAGCGACGCTGCGACTCTGCTTTTAGATCGCGTTGTTTTACTTGATGTAGCTCATCAATAACAATAAAATCAATTTGATTGTCTTGAATAAATTCTTTTATCAAAGACTTATAACTATTTTGGAACATTTCATGATTGATTATAAGATACCGAGGCTGATCATAATCTGTCTTCCATTTTGGCTCCCAGGTTTTCACACAAATATCAGATTGAGGAAATGCTTCGATAATAGTTTTCCTCCAACTTGTCTCAATAGTAGCATTAGGGCAAGTAATTACTGTAAGTTTAGAATCTATGACTCGGCTTGCTAAAATAGCGGACAAAGTTTTTCCTGTTCCTGTACCACTTAAGTTTAGAACTCGATGTTCTGTTAAGACTCTATAAGCAATTAGGCGCTGCATTAACTTAGGCTTGAAGGATGAGTATCCATCAGGAAGTGAAAGCTCACGACAACTAGTATATTCTTCAAGGAAACTATTACGTATAGCCTCACTATAGATATTCCCCTGATGAGACTTTGCTTCTTCAATTGCCTCTTCCTCATCTTCAAAACAGTGTTTCCACAGCTTTGCTTTAGCCTTGGCAATGAGAAAACTGATCGCATCTCCATCACTAGACGAAGACTGTAAAAGATCTGTCGTCAATGATAAGGAGTTAAGTGTATCACGGACATGGCATAGGGGTAGATTTTGTTCAATATCTTCTTGATATCCAGTTTCTATATTTAATTGAGAATCAAAAACTCCGCTATCACTGAAGGTAGATTCTTGAGATTGAGAGTCTTCAGGAAAAATATCATCTGATGCAACTAAACTATCTACTACATCAGATTTTTGATCACTTAGCCATTTTTCAATTTCTTCACGGGGTAAATTACCTGACTGAATAGCTCCAACAAGCTTATCAAATCTGCGAGATTGTAAGTTATTTGCCTTATTGATACGTTGCTGCTCAAAAAGAACATAGATTTCAGCAGGGGTGAGATGATATAGTGAATCTCCAAGACTTCTTACAAAATCTTTAACATATGATAAGGTGACACGAGATCTTTGTTGTGCAGGCTTATCATTACACCAGTCAGCAAACTGCTTTAAGCCTTCTACCAGATGAATATCTAGATACTCATCTATTAAAGATAGTAGCTCAGTCTTATCAGGAGGGATGTACTTATAATGTTTTTGTGGCTTACCCTGAGAATTTTTGACCATCTTACTTTCTGATGTTATGTCAAATTCTCGCTTTAATATTCTACCTATCCAGGCTATAGGTGTTTCTCCTTTAGAAGGCGACATATCTAGAGACTTAAGCTTTTTTGAAGCTTTAGCACGTTTAAATAAATTAGCCACAAAGGGTGATTCACTACCCCAGTATTCTGGGCTTTCAACTAGGCTAAGCAGCTTGAGTAATTCAATATATCGAATTTTTCTGAACTCAAACTGTAAACTTGGTATATAGCTTTGACTATCAGAGAATTTTTTGATAAGGTCACTGACTTTACTTTTCTGTGAGTTTACATTATAAGCCAACCAGTATCGCATTACTTTTTTGAATACGAGAATACTGCTATCATCCCCCCTCTTTAATATATCTTTATAAGTTGGAGGATTGTCCAGATTCTCTAGTGCTTGAATACACCAAGACTCCATATTGATAACTTTATAAAATCCTTCACATTCTTTAAACTGAGTCCGGACTATTTCATAGGTTAAATTGAGCTTCTTACTAATCTGTTTAAGCCCAAAACCTTGATTGTATAGTTGAATTATTTCACCATGTATAGAACCTGGTTTCAGTAATTTCTCGATTCTCTTGTATTCACTACTATTTTGGGTAATGATCTTGCTGATGATTACTAATGGATCAAAAATTCCATTGTATTTATCATTTAGCTTTAGAACACTTATTCTTAAAGCTTCTAAATCATTGACTTGCATTTTATTAGACATTGAATTACCTTTGAAATAGTTGATCAAAGCTTAAGAGGATGCTTGGAAACCTAGTTAGAGGACGTAAAACCGCTAGTAGAAGCCCCTCCACATGCTTATATCGATCGTCGAGCATTTAGGGCTAGCTTTTGCAAAACGGGCCGCAGGCAATAGCCTCAAATGCTGATTCTGACCTTAGCCGCAACCCAGACTATAGGTCTCTAAAATAGCCTGTAATCCTTGCTGGTGGGACAATCCAAGACTTTTCTGCACCACTAAGCCCCACCCCCTTGATTCCCCAACACAAACCGCGCCCCCTCACGGCGCAACATCTCAT
>DALYGI010000392.1:0-4018 GCA_031971595.1 Prochlorotrichaceae cyanobacterium CTOTU29312 | reverse complement strand
TATTACCTACGATCCCAAAAATGAAGTTTTGTATAGCTTTATGCGAGATATTACCCAACAAAATCGGGCTAAAAATGCCTTGAGGAAAAGTGAAAGTAATCTCAGAACTATTATTAATACAACGACCTATGGGATTTTAATTTTAGATCAGGAGGGTAAAATTAGGTTTGTTAATGAAGCGGCAATGATTTTCTTTGGACGATCGGAAGCGGAACTCTTAGGATCGGATTTTGGGGTTCCGGTCTGTGATCAGGATGGCAAAATGGAAATTGAGATTTTTAATCAGAAACAGGATGCACGAATCATTAATATTTTAGTCTCTAAGATTGACTGGCAAGAAAAACCCGCCACCTTTGTCTCTTTACACGATATTACGGAGCAGAAAAGAACTGAGGAGAGCTTACGCTACCAAGCTTACCATGATCTCCTGACGGGTTTGCCCAATCGGAGGGCGGTTATGGAAAGGATTGAACAGGTTTTGGATTGTCAACATATTTATCCCAATTATTACTTTGCCTTACTGTTTATTGATCTCGATCGCTTTAAAATTGTCAATGACAGCCTCGGTCAGTTAGTGGGGGATCAACTGTTGATTGAAGTGGCAAAACGCCTCAAGAAACAGGTTACCCAGTTTGATTATGTAGCCCGTCTGAGTGGGGATGAATTTGTTATTTTATTGGAAAATATTTCCAGCATAGAAGAAGCGAAAACGATCGCCCATGACATCAGGATGGATTTTCATGAGCCCTTGGAAGTGGCAGGGCAGCATATTGTGAGTACGGTCAGTATTGGTATTGCCTTTAGTAGTCATAATTATAAAACGAGTCTGGAAGTCCTGCGGGATGCGGATAATGCCATGTATCGGGCCAAGAGTCGGGGTAAGGATCGCTACGAAGTGTTTGACCAAACCATGCACACCCAGGCTCTCCGATCGTTAACCTTAGAACGGGAATTAAGAAAAGCCTTAGAGGAAAAACAATTTGAAATTTATTATCAGCCCATTATTTGCCTCAAAACCTATAAATTAATGGGGGCGGAAGCCCTAATTCGTTGGCATCATCCCCAGGAAGGCCTCATTTCACCGGGAGAATTTATTCCTTTGGCGGAGGAAATAGGAATCATTGTGCCTCTGGGGGCATGGGTGTTGGATCGGGTGTGTCAAGACCTGGAGAGTTGGCAACCTTTACTCGAAAAGTTTGAAGACTTTGCGATTAGTGTCAATTTATCTGGTCGGCAGTTACAAATGTCCGATCTCTGTGAAACGATCGATCAGATTATTGATCAACGGGGCACGAATCCCCGCCATCTTAAATTTGAGATTACAGAAACGTTATTAATTGATAATCTAGAATATACAACAATGGTCATGGAGCATTTTAGAAGCCGTGATATTTGTATTAGTATCGATGACTTTGGGACGGGGTATTCCTCCTTAAGTTATCTCCATCGCCTGCCCATTCATACCCTCAAAATTGACCAATCCTTCGTGGCAGAAATGCAAGATTATAGCGAAAATACCCGCTATCCCATCATCGAAGCGATCGTTACCCTAGCCAATGCTCTGGATATTTTAGTGATTGCCGAGGGCATTGAAACCTTAATCCAAATGCAGATTCTTCAGCGTCTAGGATGTGAATTTGGTCAGGGCTATTTATTCTCCCGTCCAATTCCAGAGCGGGACTTTAGAGCTTTTCTCACGGGTCATAAAGTCCTGCCTAGTCTGCCCCAAATCCAGGGCTAGAATCTAGAACTAGAATCTAGTTTTTCTCGGCTGGTTTGAGGGGTAAGATAAAGTAAAAGCAGGAGCCCTTACCTTCTTCCGTTTCTACCTGAATATGTCCTCCCATCAGGGCCACTAAACGATCGCAGATGACCAATCCTAGCCCCGTCCCCCCATAGACGCGAGTGGTGGAAGCGTCCACTTGGCTAAAGGGTTGAAATAAACGGTCTAATTTATCCGCTGGAATGCCGATGCCCGTATCTTGAACACTAATTTTAAGGAAGGATTCTTCTTGACCTGAAGTATTGCTCACTAGAGTTTCTGCGGTTAAGGTAATTTCTCCCTCGGTGGTAAATTTCACCGCATTCCCTAACAAATTAATTAAAACTTGGCGTAGGCGATTCACATCCCCCTCAATCCAGAGGGGACAATTCTCTGCAATAACAGAGGTAACTTTCAGATCTTTTTGGGCGGCATCTACACGGATTGGATCTAGAGATTCTTCTAGAAGTTTGCGTAACTCAAAGGGTTTATTTTCTAACTCAATACGATCGGCTTCGATGCGGGAAAAATCTAAGATGTCATTAATTAAACCCAGTAAGGATTGACTACTACTATAGATAATCGACAGAAACTGATGTTGTTGAGCATCTAAGGGCGTATCTAACAGAACTTCCGTCATCCCCATTACGCCATTCATGGGGGTTCTCAGTTCGTGGCTCATGGTGGCCAAAAAGTTACTTTTCGCTTTGTTTGCAGCATCGGCGGCTTCTTTCGCTTCTGCCATTTCCTGTTCCGCCCGTTTACGCTCGGTAATATCCTCCGCAATCCCCACCACCCGATAGACTTCACCTCGATCGTTCATAATGGGAAAAGCCCGATCGTGAATCCACCGTAATTCCCCAGAAGGATGCTCAATTTGATATTCTTCGTCATATTCCCCGTGCGCTTGTTTGGCAAAGGCACTGATAACGCGAGAGCGATCGGCTTCGGTAATACTATTTACAAAGTCTAAGTAGATCAGACAAAGTAATGGGCGCTTTAAATCGGCTGAAAGCCCTATTCTACCGTCATTGATAGATCCCCTTATTTAGCCTGGCCTACTTAGGGGGCTTTCATCTAAAAATGTGGAGGATTTTCCCCAAATTTTGTCGTAGGCGGGGGAAATATACAGAATGTTTTGTTTTTGGGGATCCGTCATCCAAAATACACTATCAATATGTTCTGCAAATTGACGAAATCGTTCTTCACTTTCCTGAAGGGCTGCTGTGCGTTCTTTGACCCGTTGTTCCAATTGCTCTTTTGCCGCTTCGATGGCATCAAATTGAGATTTTAGGGTCGCCACCATTCCCTTAAAATTATCCGTCAGTAAGGCCAGTTCTCGAATTTTAGTGGTGGGCCACATCAGGGTCGTATGCTCCTTGATTCGCGTTGGCACATTGGTACTGATCTTGGCTAAATCTAACACCGGCTGGGTTAAGCGATAGCTAAAAACGGCCACCAGGGGCAGATCCAAGACCAGCATAAACAACAACAGACTCAGACCATTGTTATAAAGTTCTTCCAAGCGATCGATGTAGGGAGAGGCATTGATTTTGACCTGAATCGTCCAGGGAATATCCTTTTCTAAAGGTATCCTTTCGGCATAAAAAGACTGTCGCCAACGGGACATAATCGATTTTCCTGGTAGGAAGGGCAGCCAGTGAAACCTATTTTCTCCCCTTCTGCCAATAATTTCTCCCCCTGCAAGGGAAAGGGAAGATTGTTCCACATTTTTGACAATCACCCGATCGTTTGCCCCCATCAGAACCACATTAATATTTTCCCCCAGCACTTCTCGTTTTAAGATATTTTCCAGTTCCGTCAGTCCAAAAATGCCATAAATCACGCCATTAAAGGTATTACCGGATAAGATCGGTGCTGCAATGCCAATCTCTAGGTAGGTTTTATCCTCATTGGTCAAAAGCTCCGAAATGATTACTTTTCTCTTAAGTTTGACCTGTTCAAAAATATTCTGATTATCCCACGGTGTATTCAGTAGGTTTTCCGATAATTGAGAGGGGGGAACCGAAACAAGGAGATTTCCCTGAGCGTTTATGGTATAAATTCTATTCAGATCGGGCACAATGGATTTTAAGGTGACCAAAAATGTATTTAAGTCTTTTTTATTCTCAGGGGTTGCTGGCGTAATTAATGCAGCGGCTTGACGCGCTAGGGATACAATGGATATCCGACTATCTTCATACCAATTTTCAATATTCTGCTGGACTGCGCTGCTGGTTACTTCTAAGGTAGACC
>DALYGI010000391.1:0-4045 GCA_031971595.1 Prochlorotrichaceae cyanobacterium CTOTU29312 | reverse complement strand
GGAACCGAACCCAAGATTCAAGTGTATTTCCTAACTCAAAGCTGACCCACCCCTAACCCCTCCCAAGAGGGGAACCGAGCCAAAATTCAAACCTATTCCCTATCCCCTATTTCCCTATTTCCCTATTCCCTATTCCCCATTCCCCATTCCCTATTACCTATTCCCTATGTCCCTAACCCCCTCCACCATGTTGCCCCTGGGTACCCTTGCCCCTCAGTTTCATTTAAATGATGTGGTTTCAGGGGAGATGATTTCCCTCGAAACCTTTAGCGATCGTCGTTGCCTTTTGGTGACTTTTATTTGTGTGCATTGCCCCTTTGTCAAGCATATTGAAGGGGAATTGGCCCAGATAGGGCGAGATTATGCCGATCGTTCTTTTGGGATGGTAGCGATTAGCTCGAACAGTATCCAAACCCATCCCCAAGATGGGCCGGAACACCTCAAAGCGATGGCAGAGCGATTGGGTTTCACCTTTCCCTATTGCTTTGATGAATCTCAAGCGGTGGCCAAGGCCTATACCGCAGCCTGTACTCCAGATTTTTTCCTGTTTGCTAAACCTAAGGGGGCGGATGCTTTCACCCTGGTTTACCGAGGTCAACTGGATGATAGTCGCCCTAGCAATACTCTTCCCGTCAACGGCAAAGACCTCCGAGCCGCGATCGAGGCGACATTGGGGGGGCAGCCCGTTGACCCTAACCAAAAACCCAGCATTGGCTGCAACATTAAGTGGGCTCCGACAGACTCTGGGAACTAGGCGCTCACGATCGTTTTGAGTCGCCTTTAACCCACTGGAGTGGGTTTCCTGGGGCAGCCCGCAAGTGATTCGTGGGCAGAATAACTTTTCGTAGCAAAAGATACAAAAAAAAAGATCCTAGTTCTTTAGAGTTTTAAAAACTGATACAAAAATTAAGGAAAAGGCTAGGTCTGCGCTAGATCTATCTCAGTATTGTTGCTTAGGGAGTTTGCTTGTGGTTTTTACTGGCAATCTCACCCTTTGATTTGCAGCACTATAGATGAATGGTCACTAATGGGTTAGCGGTTTCTCACTCAAACTGTCTACGAAAATCTAGTGAGATTGCAATCCCTAGAAATGCTTCTTTTTCTGTACCAGTTTAATAGACAACTCTATTAAAATCCTAGGTTTGAGGCATTTGCGTGAGTAGTTTAGTGACACGTCAGCCGGGTGATAAGCTCAGTAAGTTTGAACAAGTTAAATCCGAAAAAGATGGTTTAGCCGTTCAAAATGAACTGGAGCATTTTGCTCAAATTGGCTGGGAAAACATGGATAAAGACGATCGAGAGATGCGCTTAAAATGGCTCGGTGTCTTTTTCCGTCCCGTTACTCCCGGTCAATTTATGTTGCGTCTTCGGCTCCCCAATGGAGTTATCAACAGTACGCAACTGCGAGTGCTGGGAGAGGTGATCCAAGGCTATGGAGAAGCGGGTAGCGCGGATATTACCACTCGCCAAAATTTACAGTTACGGGGCATTCAAATCGCGGATATTCCCCACATTTTTAACCGCATGGAAGGGGTGGGACTCACCTCCATTCAATCGGGTATGGACAATGTGAGAAACATTACCGGATCGCCGGTTGCTGGGCTGGATGCTGATGAACTTTTTGATACTCAACATCTGGTTCAGCAAGTTCAGGATATGATTACCAATGAGGGTCAAGGCAATCCTGAATTTAGCAATTTGCCCCGGAAGTTTAACATTGCGATCGAAGGGAGTCGGGACAATTCGGTTCACGCAGAAATTAATGATATTGCCTTTGTCCCTGCGTTCCGAGAGGAGAATTTTGGCTTTAATGTTTTAGTGGGGGGCTTTTTCTCTGCGACCCGGTGTGAAGCGGCCATTCCTTTAAATGCCTGGGTGGAACCCAATCAGCAGGTGGTGGATCTCTGTCGATCGATTTTGGAAGTCTTTCGGGATCATGGCCCCCGTGCTAACCGTCAAAAGTCCCGTTTAATGTGGCTCATTGATGAATGGGGCTTAGAGAAATTCCGGCAGGAGGTGGCGGCTAAATTAACCTGGGAATTGTTGCCCGAAGTCGAAAAAGATGAAATTAATCAAGAAAAGAAAGATCATCTGGGGGTTTATCCCCAAAAACAGGCGGACTTAAATTATGTGGGGATGTGTATTCCCGCTGGAAGACTGCACAGCGCCGATCTGTTAGAACTGGCTCGTTTAAGTGAGGAGTATGGCACTAGCGAAGTTCGTTTAACCGTAGAGCAAAATGCCATTATTCCTAACATTCAAAGCGATCGTTTAGAAGCCTTTTTGGCGGAACCCTTGGTACAAAAGTTTTCTCCGAACCCTACCCCCCTGGTACGATCGGTGGTGTCCTGTACGGGGGCGCAATTCTGTGGCTTTGCGATCGTGGAAACCAAACAAAGGGCTGTGAGAATTGCTCAGGAATTAGAAGCGGAATTAGAGATTCCTAAATCCGTCCGTATGCACTGGACAGGCTGCCCTAATTCCTGTGGTCAACCCCAGGTGGCGGAAATTGGTTTTATTGGCACCAAAGTGAAGGGCAAAGATGGCAAACCCACGGAAGGGGTAGATATTTATACCGGCGGCAAGGTAGGCAAAGAAGCCAAACTCGGAACCCTGTACCGGAAGGGGGTCGATTGTGAGGATCTCAAGCCTATTTTGCGAGATCTACTCATTCAAAACTTTGGGGCCACACTCCGATCGTCTGCGGTTTAAGTCTACACCTTCAGGCTCGATTTCAGCTTTAAGACGGGTGATTTTTGATTAGGAAAAAACCTTAGAATTTAGTTTTCAATGATTTCAGATTTTTTTCAACCTGTTCTTAAAGTTATCCTCAAGTTATCCTCAAGTTATCCCCAAGAATTGCCTTTAAGAATTTACTTATTTTTGTCCTATTGGTATAGAATAAGCTAGGGCTAATTAGGGAAAAGATCTGCTAGTAGCTTTTGTATTTCTGTCGGAGGAAGTGAGTTGTATTGCTAACTGCAACCCTGCAAACCCTAAACTTCAACCATCAATTTTTTGGAGCATTGAAAAATGTCAGTTTCTAGACGCAAATTTTTGATTACTGCGGGTGCAACTACAGCCGCAACCCTTCTAGCCCATGGCTGTAGTTCCTCCACTCCTCCCGAAACTCCCACTGGCACCCCCGATGCCGGTACCAGTAGCCCCGCCTCCAGTCCAGTGGCCAGCATTGAAACCCCGGAAGTCACCGGAGCTAAACTTGGGTTTATCGCCCTCACCGATGCCGCGCCCCTGATTATTGCCAAAGTTAAAGGCCTGTTTGCTAAGTATGGAATGCCCGATGTGGAAGTGCTCAAGCAAGCTTCTTGGGGCGCTACGCGGGATAATTTAGTTCTCGGTTCAGCGGGGGGCGGCATTGACGGAGCCCATATCCTCACCCCCATGCCCTACCTGTTAACAACGGGAGCAGTCACCGATGGCAAGCCCCTGCCCATGTACATCCTCGCCCGTCTCAATGTCAATGGACAGGGGATTCTGCTCTCAAATGCCTATAAGGACTTGAATGTTAGCCTGGATAGTAGTCCCCTCAAAGAAGCTTTTGCGAAGGCTAAGTCTGCTGGAAAAGATATTAAAGTAGCCATGACCTTCCCCGGTGGAACCCATGACTGCTGGATTCGGTATTGGCTTGCTGCGGGAGGGATTGACCCAGATAAGGATGTCTCTACGATCGTGGTGCCCCCGCCCCAGATGGTGGCCAATATGAAAGTGGATGCCATGGAAGCCTTCTGTGTTGGTGAACCCTGGCCATTACAAACCGTTAACCAAGACATTGGCTACGGAGCCCTGACCACCGGAGAAATGTGGCGAGATCACCCCGAAAAAGCGTTTGGGATGCGGGCAGACTGGGTAGATGCAAACCCGAAAGCGACGAAAGCCTTGCTGATGGCGGTGCAAGAAGCCCAGCAATGGTGCGATCAAGAAGCAAATAAGGATGAAATGTGCAACATTATTTCAGGACGGGAATGGTTTAAGGTGCCCGTGGAAGACATTATCGATCGTTCTAAGGGAGTCTTTAACCTCGGTA